>JAAOZX010000301.1 GCA_012274225.1 Comamonadaceae bacterium
CCCTGGAGGCGGGCAAGCCCAGCGGCGAGCATGTTCTGAATGTTCTGGCGCGGCTGACCCTCTCCGCCAAAAATCAGGATGGCACGGCGTTTGGCCGATTCTTGACTTCACCCATCAACCGACCCCGTCAAGCGGACCCGTGCGGCACCCCCTTTAGCGTGGCGGCGTCGCTGCCATAGGCGACGCTGGCCCAAGCTGGGCGCGCCAAAAAAAACCGGACCCTGAGGTCCGGTTAAAGGAGGCGTTGTTGGAACGCCGCCTGTTGCTTACCGGAAGTCGATCAAGCTGGTAATGGAGCCACCGAGCCGCGGTGCGGTCGAAAATACCCTGATGCCGGACGGTATCGTTTCCCACGCGACGGCGCTTGGAACCTTAGGACCGGCAGGCACCGTAGCGTCAAACTTGTAGGCGCCCGCGGCATCCACCTGAACCGTCGCAATCACACAGTCCGGAATCGCGTTGCCGCCGTTGCAGGCCGTCGCCAGATTCCTCAGCTTGCCGTTGGTGTAGACGATGCTCAGCGTCTGGCCCTGCAGGACCGAGTCGGTACCGGTCACCGTCCAGCGTGAACCCTGTGCCGTGAAGCGCGCCTTCGTGATGGCGATGACTTCAGGCGACACGAGAGTCACGGTCACCAGGCCTTGCGCAACACCGCCGCGGCCGTCGCTCACGGTGTACCCGAAGGTATCGGTACCGGCAGTCGCGCCGGCGGACGGCGTGTACGTAACGGTGTTGTTGGCATTCCTCACGACAGTTCCACTGGCGGGCGCGCAGGTCGCGCAGGCACTTGCGCCTACTGCAGACACCGTCAGCGCATTGCCGTCCGGATCGGTGTCGTTGGCGAGCACGTTGATGGCGACAGCCGCCGGGAGCGTCGTGCTGGCCGTGTCCGCATTGGCTGTCGGCGCCCGGTTCGGCGCCTGGGTGACGGTGACGGTCACGTTGGCGCTCGCCGTTGCGGTACCGTCGGAAGCTGTGTAGCCGAAGGTGGCGGTGCCGACAAACCCGGTGGCCGGCGTGAACCTCACGGTCTTGTCGGGGTTGATCGTCGCCGTTCCACTGCTCGGCACGGTCAGGCCGACAACGCTCAGGGTATTGCCATCGGGGTCGGTGTCATTGGCCAGCACCGCGATGCTCACCGGCGTGATGCTATTGGTGGTGGCGGCATCAGGATTGGCTGTCGGCGCCCGATTCGACGGCTGGGTCACCGTGACGGTGACGTTGGCGCTCGCCGTTGCGGTACCGTCGGAGATCGTATAGCCGAAGCTGGCGGTGCCGACAAACGCGGCGGCCGGCGTGAACGTCACGGTCTTGTCGGGGTTGATCGTCGCCGTGCCGCCGGTCGGCGCCGTGAGGGCGACGACGTTCAGGGGATTGCCAGCGGGAGAGCTGTCGTTGGCCAGCACCGCGATGGTCACCGGCGCCGTATTGGTGGTGGTGGCCGCGTCCGCGACCGCCACTGGCGGCCTGGTGGCCCCGGAGACGGCAAACGGTGGCACGACGGGCGTCACATCGATCGGCACGTGTGACGGATCGACCGGCGGCAAGGCAAGCAGCGTCGCGTTGCCATTGAAGTTGCCGGCAGCCGGCGTCTCGAAGCCGTTGCCGGCCAGACGCACCTTCGAGGCATCCACGTAGGAAATGATGCGGTCGCGCGTACTGGACAGCAGCGTGTCCGTGTAGTTCCGGTCGGAGAGGCTGGTAGTCGGCACGCTCGCCTGGGTCCGCGGGTCGAAGCCCTCGTACGGATAGGGATCGAGCGGTTGGGCGGTCGCTTCGCACGGACCATTGCAACCGCCGGGGCTCAAGCGGCGGTCCAGGGTCCAGGGCAGGCCTGTGAAACTGGTCGACAAGTTGAGTTGGTTCAGGTCGATCTCGACCATCTCGGGAAAGGAGACGCCGCCGAGGTTCGCGCCGAACGGGAACAGGTATTGACCGTTGGTCGCCTGGTTGCCGTTGATGTCCAGGGTGATCAGGCTCGGGTTTGCCAGTTTGTGCCCGGTGCGTGCCTGGATCTCGCGCGGCATCGGGCTCAGGATGGCGAACATCTCGTTGATGTTGGTCGCAAAACCACCGCCGCCACCGCCACCAACCACGGCGTTGCTGCCCGGGCAGATGTTGAGGCCGCTCAAGCGCGGGTCGGCGCGCAGATGGGCGCACGGATCCCAGCGCGCCTTCGCGCCGATCGCGAAGTCCACGTCGTGGCGGATCTTCCAGATGCGGTTGCCGGCGCCGACCAGGCCTTGCCCGCCGCAGGTGCCCGCACCGGCGGCGATGTCGCAGCCCACCACGGATGCGAGCGGAAACTCATGCGCGTCACCGGTGGTCGGATCGCGGTGGATGCTCCAGATCACCACGTCGGTGTCGAGCGACGAAAAACCGATGAACAGCGAGCGGGCGCGCTGGTTCTGGAAGCCGGCCGCGTCGACGCCCACTTCGTCGAGGAAGATGTAATCGGGCTGGCCCGGGTCGATCTTGGTGGCCAGGGCGTTGTTGCCGATCATGGTCGTATGGGCGGACAGGAACTGCACCCCGTTCACGACCTCGAAGTTGCCTTCGGCGGCGACGTTGTCGCCCAGCAGGATGGGGGCGAATCGGCGCGAATCGTCCACTGGCTGCCCGCCATTGATGGTGCGGTTGGTCGTGGGGCAGAGCGCGTCGCCGGTGCCGTCGGCGTTGGCCTGCACGATGGCACCGACCGCCAGGGCGGGAATGATCACGCCGACTTGACTCGGCAGGGCGACGCTGGCCGTACGCTGGACGGTGCTCGGAATGCAATACGGATAGCCGCTGGAGAAGACGTTGACGTAGTTGTCCGGATCCAGGGTAAAACGCGGATCGGCGCTGCAGTTGTCGGGGTTGCCCGGCGCGCAGCCCAGCCCCTGCTGGACCGTATGGCGAGAAGTCGGGTCGTTCAGGCGCACCATGACGCCCGTGGTCGGATCGCCCGGGTTGCCGTTCAGCCGGAAGTAGCCGTCGTTGTAGTCGATATAGGTGACCTCGCCGGTCACTGCCTCGGCGGCCTTCGAGATCAGCGCGTCGCCGGCGATGATGTTGCCGGCAGCGCTGCGATTGGCGGAGATGGCGGCGATCCCGCCCATTCCGCTGGTGTTGCAGGTGTCGCCTTTCGCGAGGCCGGTCTGGCCGGCTGCCCTGCAGTCGGCGGGCGCCTGGTCGTACAGTTGCTTCAGCGTCAGCCGGTTGGCCGGCAGATCGAGCAACAGGTTGCGCGGAAGGATGACGCTGGCGCCGCCCACCACGATGGTTCCGCCCGACCAGTGGTCGCTCGGATCGTTGATGGTGATGAACTGGATCTCGCCGGAGACCGGCGCGTTGCCGCGGGCGGCATGGACCTGCGTGGCCCAGGTTGCGGCCACAAGCATCGTCAGCAGCGCGAGACCGAGCCTCAAGCGCCTGAGATCGGTGCCGGCAGTGGTGGTTCGGCTCTTCATGATGTCTGTCCTTCCAGTTGATTGGGTGTGCATGCTCGGGTTCTCCTTGGGCTCGGTCGCGGGATCACCGGCTGAGCGAGTGCCCTTTGGCCCCATGACGGTGCGGGTGCGGTATGGGTTTGATAACCTGCGGCTCAGGCGCCGCCTGCACCCCCGCACGAGCCGCTGCCTGCGCCGCAGGCGTCGGGCGATTTCCGGACGACAACCCGCCTTTGGCCTTGCGTGCCATCGCCTGATCGGCAGCGAGCAGCGACGTGAGGGTCAACGCCACGAGCAACGCACGTGGTACCAGGCGCGTGCGGCGGCTCGCGCGACCGAATGTCTTCGTGTGATTCATGGGTTTTGTCCTTCCAGTGCTTCCGCGGAAAACCGGGTGCACGCCCGCTGTATGCAGGATTCAGGCCAAATGTCAGGCTCCAGTCAGTCATAGGTCAGGACACGGTCAGCCATAGGTCAGCCTACGGTCAGCTAAAGCCGATTTCATGCACGCGCGATGTCTTCGCGGACGGACCGCCAAGCCAGGCGGAACGGGCTTTGGACGACTGGCCCCCACCCACATTTGGGTACCCGACCCCGGGGCAAGGATTGGGCAATCCCGGGTGGGTGACAGCACCCAGAGCGGCTGTAGACTTGGCGGGAGTCCCGGCCCGGCAATGCCGGCGCCGGTCCCGCGCGAGCAAGGAGCGTCGAGGTGGATACGTTGATCGAGTCGCTGAAGAAGCTGATCGAGCAGTCGACCGAGTCCCTGGGTGCCGAGTCCACTTCCACGCTCATGTTGAAGCAGCAGCTGGCGGCCGCAATGGCCCGGCAGGGCAAGGCGCCCAAGGTGTTCTGGATGCAGCCGGTGCAAGCCCCGCCGGAAGCGAACGACAAGGGCTGAGCCAACCTGCCACTCCCCCGCGCGAAAAGGATTCCCATGATCGTCGCCATCGTCACCTTCAGGCTGCCCCGACCCTGGTCGGTCGCGGAGGCCGCCGCGGTCTTCCAATCGACTGCGTCCAAGTACCTGGGCAAGCCGGGGCTGGTGCGCAAGCACTACTACATTGCCGAAACCGGCGATCGCGCCGGCGGCATCTATTTCTGGCGGTCGAAGGCCGACGCGCAGGCCTGCTACAGCAGCGAGTGGAAAGCCATGGTCGCGCAAAAGTACGGCTCGCCCCCGGACATTCTTTACGCCGAGGTTCCGGTGTCGGTAGACAACATCGCGCACACCATCGAAGCTGCCTGAAGTCCCGCCGTTCCGAGGAAAGAAGCGCCATGCAGTTCTCCGCGCCCTTTTTTCGCGAGGCCGGCGCCGGCCCCGGCGTCGTCTGCCTGCATTCCAACGCCAGCAATTGCGGCCAGTGGCGTGCGTTGATGGACGAGCTGGCGCCGCGCTTCCACGTGCTGGCCGCGGATTCCTACGGCGCCGGCAAGAGCCCGCCCTGGCCGGCCGACCGGACATTGTGGCTGCGCGACGAGGCGCAGCTCCTGGAGCCGGTTTTCGCCGCCGCCGGAGATCCGTGTTCACTGGTCGGGCATTCGTACGGCGCGGCGATCGCCCTGGTCGCTGCGGTGGCGCAGCCGCAGCGCTTCCGCTCCCTGGTCCTGTACGAGCCCACGCTGTTCTCGCTGGTCGACGCGCAATCGCCCCCGCCGAACGACGCCGACGGCATCCGCGACGCCGTGGCGCGTGCGTCCGTCGCGCTCGACGCAGGCGATGCCGGCAAAGCGGCCGAGGCTTTCATCGATTTCTGGATGGGGGAAGGCGCGTGGACCGGGATGCCCGAACCGCGCAAGGTGCCGATCGCCGCTTCCATTGGCAATGTCCGGCAATGGGCCCGGGTGCTGACCCGTGAACCCACCCCGTTGCAGCAGTTCACTCAAATCGACATCCCGGTGCTCTACCTGATCGGCCGGGATTCGCCCGCGTCGTCGCTGAGCGTGGCCCGGCTGTTGACCGCCGTTCTGCCCCGGGTCGAGGTGATCGAATTCGAGGGTCTGGGCCACATGGGGCCCATCACCCACCCGCAGGTCGTCAATCCCGCGATTGCCGGTTTCCTTGAGAGGAATTCACGTTGACAGCGACAGGAATGCAGGACTATTACGCCGCCCGTGCGCCCGAGTACGACCGGATCTATTCGAAGCCGGAGCGGCAGAGCGATCTTCGGCAAGTCGAAGCGTGGCTGCCGCCCCTCTTCGCGGGTGCCAGCGTGCTCGAAGTCGCTTGCGGCACCGGCTACTGGACCCAGTTCATCGCGCCGGTCGCGACGCAGGTGGTGGCCGTGGACGCCGCGCCGGACACCATGCGCATCGCCCAGGGCCGGCCGGCCAACCGGCACGTCGAGTTCATCGAAGGCGACGCCTACGCGCTGACGTCGGCGCTAAGCGGTCGCAGGTTCGGGCGGGGCTTCGCCGGCTTCTGGTTCTCGCATGTCCCCAGGTCGCGGGTGCGGGAGTTCCTGCTCGGTTTCAATGCGGCGCTCGAACCCGGCGCCACGGTGGTGTTGCTGGACAACCTGTATGTCGAGGGAAGCAGCACGCCCATCAGTGAAACCGACGCTGAGGGCAACACCTACCAGGTGCGCCGTCTCGACGACGGGACGACTCACCGCCTGATCAAGAACTTTCCCTCGGAACAGGAACTGCGCGGCGTCACGGCGGGCCTCGCCACGCGGGTGACGTACCAGACCTGGCACTACTATTGGGCACTGACGTATGTGACCGCCGGGACCTGACGGGGCCAGCGGCGCCAGGACGCAACGAGGAGGCAGGCGGGCAATGGCAGATCCATCGGTCTTTCCGCTCGAAGGCGGCTGCGATTGCGGCCATGTTCGCTACCGCATGGAGGCGCCGCCGCTGTTCGTGCATTGCTGCCACTGCCGGTGGTGCCAGCGCGAAAGCGGCGCCTCGTTTGCGCTCAATGCCATGATCGAGGCCGATCGAGTGACCGAGCTCGGGGCGCCGCCGGAGCAGGTCCGCACGCCGTCGGCCAGCGGCGCCGGGCAGCAGATTGCGCGCTGCCCGCGCTGCCGCATCGCAGTCTGGAGCCATTACGCCGGCGCGGGCCCGTTGATCAAGTTCGTTCGGGTCGGCACGCTCGACCAGCCTGATCACCTGCCGCCCGACATCCACATCTTCACCGCCTCCAAACAGCCCTGGGTGGTCCTGCCGTCTGGAACGCCTTCGGTGCCCGAGTATTACGATCGCGACTCCTGCTGGCCGCCCCAAAGCCTGGCGCGCCGGCAGGCGATACTGCCGCAGATCCAGGCTTATCAGGCGGGGCTCAAGAAGGCCCCGGGCTGAAGGTCATCGGTGCGACGAGGCCAGGGCAGACGCCTCTTTCAAGGTGCCCCATTGCTCATCAAGCTGGAGCCATCCTATGGAACGTCCGTCCGCCGCGCAGGTCCGCAAGTCGGCTGAAGAATCGGTGGCCACCACCCGCATCGCCGAGCGCCGGTGAGCAACGGCTATGTGCACGGCTACGCCTTGCGCGAAGCCGTCCGCCTGCAGGACCAGGCCTCCACGCTGGCGCAGCATCTGCATTCCGACACCTTCTACCCCGCAGGGCACAAGGTCCTGGAGGCCGGGTGCGGGGTGGGCGCCCAGACCGTCACGCTGGCGCGCAACAGCCCCGGGGCGCTGATCACGTCGATCGATTTGTCCGACACCTCGGTCAGGCAAACCCGGGACGCGGTTCGCGCGGCTGGCCTCGCCAACGTCACGGTGCGGCAGGCCGACCTCTTCGACCTGCCTTTTGCGGACGCGTCGTTCGACCATGTCTTCGTCTGCTTCGTCCTCGAGCACCTGGCCCGGCCGCTCGAAGCGCTGCAAGCGCTGAAGCGCGTGCTCAAGCCTGGCGGCAGCATCACGGTGATCGAAGGCGACCATGGATCCACCTACTTCCATCCCGACAGCGAGTTCGCCCGGCGCGCGGTCGATTGCCTGGTGCGGTTGCAGGCCGCAGCCGGTGGCAACGCCCTGATCGGGCGGACGCTGTATCCCTTGTTGCGGCAAGCGGGATGTGATTCGATCCGCGTTTCGCCGCGCATGGTGTACGTCGACGCCAGCAAGCCCGGACTGGTCGACGGCTTCACCCGCAAGACCTTCACCGCCATGGTCGAGGGCGTGCGCGACAGCGCGCTGGCCAGCGGGCTCGCCAGCGCAGCCGACTTCGACCGCGGCATCGCCGACCTGTACCGCACCGCCGAGCCGGACGGCGTCTTCTGCTACACCTTCTTCAAAGCGGTGGCGCTGTCGCCAGCAGCCCGGCCATAGGTTGTCAACACCGCCCGGCCAACTGGGCTAAGCTGTTCCCGAGGCAAACTAACCATGATCCGGATCCGCGAAATCGATCACCTGGTGCTGCGCGTCGTCGACCTGGAGCGCATGCTGCGCTTTTATTGCGACGTGCTGGGCTGCTCGGTCGAGCGGCGCCAGGAAGCGCTCGGCCTGGTGCAATTGCGCGCCGGGCGCTCGCTGCTGGACTTGGTTCCGGTGACCGGCAAGCTCGGCCAGGCCGGCGGGGCGGCGCCGGGGCGGGAAGGCCGCAATCTCGATCATTTCTGTCTTCGCGTCGAGCCGTTTGACGAGGTCGCGATCCGGCGCCAGTTGCAGCCCCATGGTGTCGAGGCGGGCCCGCTTGAATCGCGCTATGGCGCGGAGGGCGCGGGGCCGTCGCTGTACGTCACCGACCCCGAAGGGAACGTGGTCGAACTCAAGGGTCCGGCCGATGAAGTCTGGGAGCGAGGCATGCCTGACAACCCCATCCAATCGCCGAAGGTCCTGGCCTTCGACGTCTTCGGCACCGTGGTCGACTGGCACGGCAGCATCGCCCGCGAAGTCGACGCCATGAAGCTGGGCGTCAGCGGCGACGAGTTTGCGTCGGCGTGGCGAGACGGCTATCGGCCGGCCATGCGGCGCGTGATGGCCGGCGAGCTGGGCTGGACACTGATCGACGACCTGCATCGCATGATCCTGGACGAATTGCTGGTGCGGTTTCACGTCACCGGTCTCGACGAAGCCGCCAAGAAGCGCCTCAACAAGGTCTGGCACCGGTTGGACCCCTGGCCCGACTCCGCGCCCGGCCTCGCCCGGCTGAAGTCGCGCTTCATGATCTGCACGCTGTCCAACGGCAACATCGGCTTGCTGGCCGACATGGCCAAACATGGTCGCCTGCCCTGGGATTGCATCCTGTCGGCCGAGGTGTTTCGTGCCTACAAGCCCGACCCCGCAACTTACCTGGGTGTCGCCAAGGTCTTCGATGTGGCACCGGCCGAGGTGATGCTGGTGGCGGCGCACCACGACGACCTGGCGGGGGCGCGGGCCTGCGGCCTGCGCACTGCCTACATCGAGCGACCGCTGGAATTCGGCGCGGGCCAACCCAAGGACGTGTCGCCGCAACCCGAAAACGAATTGCATGCGGAGAGCCTGCTCGCCCTGGCCGACCTTCTTGGGTGTTGAAGCGCGCCGACGGGCCGACCGGAGGCGTGTCAGCGGGCCTCGCAATAATGGCGGTCATGGAAACCAAATGGCTCGAGGACTTCGTCAGCCTCGCCGAAACCCGCAGTTTCAGCCGTTCCGCGCAATTGCGCCACGTGACCCAGCCGGCTTTCTCACGCCGCATCCAGGCCCTGGAAGCCTGGGCCGGCGCCGACCTGGTGGACCGCAGCTCGTACCCGACACGATTGACGGCGGCGGGCGAAGCGCTCTATGACCAGGCCATGGAGATGCTGCAATCGCTGCAGAACGCCCGGGCGATGTTGCGCGGCCATGCGGCGGCGGGTCAGGACGTGATCGAGTTCGCGGTGCCCCACACGCTGGCGTTCACCTTCTTTCCGGCCTGGGTGTCGAGCCTGCGCGACAAGTTCGGCCCGATCAAGAGCCGATTGATCGCGTTGAACGTCCACGATGCGGCCATGCGGCTGGTGGAGGGCGGCTGCGACCTGCTGATCTCGTATCACCACGAATCGCAGCCACTGCAGCTCGATCCCGACCGCTACCAGATGGTGACGCTGGGGCACGAGGAGATTTCGCCTTACTGCAAGCCAGATGCGGCAGGCGAGCCCTTGTTCAGGCTGCCGGGCAATGCCGTCCAGCCGATCCCTTACCTGGGCTATGGGCCGGGCGCCTACCTGGGGCGCGTTACCGACCTGATCCTCAAGCAGTCGCCGGTGACGATCCACCTGGACCGGGTGTACGAGACCGACATGGCCGAGGGCCTGAAGGTGATGGCGCTGGAAGGCCACGGCCTGGCGTTCCTGCCGCACAGCGCCGTCAAGAAGGAGTTGCGCGCGCGCCGCCTGGTGAGCGCCACCGGAGCCGACCTGCCCGGGCTGGAGATGACGATGGAGGTGAGGGCTTACCGCGAGATTCCGACGGGCAGGGACACGACCAAGGGAACCGTCCAGGCGCTGTGGGACTTCCTGGCCAAGACCGGGTCGGCTGGATGAGGTCCGGCGCGGGCCCCATGCCCGGCGCGGGTTTGGGACAATCGCCGCCATGACCCTTGAAATCACCATCACCCGCCCCGACGACTGGCACCTGCACGTGCGTGACGGCGACGCGTTGAAGGCCGTGGTGCCGCACACCGCGGCGCAATTCGCCCGCGCCATCATCATGCCGAACCTGCGTCCGCCGGTCACCACCGCCGCGCAGGCCGTGGCCTACCGTGAACGCATCCTGGCCGCGGTGCCACGCGGCGTGCGCTTCGAGCCGCTGATGACGCTGTACCTGACCGACAACCTGCCGCCCGACGAGATCCGGCGGGCCAAGGACGCGGGAGTGGTGGCCCTGAAGCTCTATCCCGCCGGCGCCACCACCAACAGCGACGCGGGCGTGACCGACCTGCGCAAGACCTATCCCACCCTGGAAGCCATGCAGCGCGAGGATCTGCCGCTGCTGGTCCACGGCGAAGTGACCGCCCCGGAGGTCGACCTGTTCGATCGCGAGGCGGTCTTCATCGACACCCAGCTGGTGCCGCTGCGGCGCGATTTTCCGGAGCTGAAGATCGTGTTCGAGCACATCACCACGCGCGAAGCGGCGCAGTACGTGCACGGCGCCGATCGCTTCACGGCCGCCACCGTCACTGCCCATCACCTGCTGTTCAATCGCAATGCGATTTTCACGGGGGGCATCCGGCCGCACTACTACTGCCTGCCGGTGCTCAAGCGCGAAGTGCACCGTTTGGCCCTGGTCGAGGCCGCGACTTCCGGCAGTCCCAGGTTCTTCCTGGGCACCGACAGCGCGCCGCATCCGGCGCACCTGAAGGAAAACGCGACGGGCTGCGCCGGCTGCTACACCGCGCACGCGGCGCTGGAGCTGTATGCGCAGGCGTTCGACGGCGTCGGTCGGTTGGACCAGTTGGAAGGCTTCGCCAGCTTCCACGGACCGGCGTTCTACGGCCTGCCGCGCAACGACGGCACGATCACGCTGCGCCGGCAAGAGTGGACGGTGCCGGAAAGCTATGCCTTCGGAGAAGCGCAGCTCAAACCCTTGTGCGGCGGCGAGACCCTGAACTGGAAGGTGAAATCATGAACGTTGCATTCCTGCTCGATGCGGACAACCTCTCCTCGGCGTCGGACGTCGACCAGGTGTTCGACCACTTCCGCCGACTGGGTGTCACGGTCACGGTCCGCCGCGCGTACGGCGGCACCGAGAAGCTGGCCGGCATCAAGGAGGTGCTGCGCAAGCATGCGGTGCGCTCGTTCATCAACCAGGGCAAGGGCACGACCGACGCGGCGCTGATCATCGACGCGATGGACCTGATGCACCACGACGCCTTGCCCGGGATGGTCGCGATCGGCTCCAGCGATGCCGATTTCGCACCGCTGGCGGTGCGGCTGCGCGAGGACGGCATCCGCGTGCTGTGCTTCGCGCTGCGCGACAAGGCGGACGCCGATGCCCTGGCGCTGGTCTACGACGAGGTGATGTACCTGGACGGCGCAGCCCGCGCTGAGCGCGCCGAGCCGGCCCCCCGGGCGGCACGCAAGGCGCCCGCAACGAAGAAGGCCGTGGCCGCGCCGCGCGCTCCCGCCGCCAAGGCGGTGCCGGTTCCGAAGGCGAGCGCCAACAAGGTGTTCGCCACCGACGACGAATTCGAGGACATCCTGGAGGCAGTACCGGCGCTGCTCAGCGGCGAACAGGTCCCGTTGAACGACGTCACGAAGCAACTGCGCGACGCCAAGGTGCTGGGCCGCAGCGCCAAATCGACTGCCCTGCTGGGCCGCTACGCGGCCGATTTCCGCCTGACGCCCGAGCGCAATCCGGCCTACGTTCAATGGATCAAACGCTAGGGCCGGTAAGCGGCCCGGCGATCGACTGGAACCGGCCCTGGTTCGCGCCCTGGCGAGAGCCGGGGGAACGGGTGGCCGCCCGCGTGCTGGCCGGCACGCCGTTGCACGAGGCGCTGAACGCCCAGCAGGGCAGTCCGGTGCGTTTCGCCCCCGAGCAGGCGCTGCCCGCCGGCCAGGCCTACGAGCATTTCATCTTCGGCAGTGGCCAATGTCCGGTGCGGTCCAACCTGCACGATTTCTTCAACGGCCTGTGCTGGTTGCGGCTGCCCCGCTCCAAGCAGCGGCTCAACGCACTGCAGGCCGCGCAGATCGCGAGCGCGGGCGTCGGCGCCGAGCGCGGGCCGGTGCGTGACGCCATCGCGGTGTTCGACGAGAACGGCGCGTTGCTGCAAGCTCCGTCCGCGCTGTGGGAGGCGCTGCTCGCGCGCGAGTGGCGCAGCCTGTTCGTCGACCTGCGGCCGCTCTGGCGGGAAGCCAGGGTGATCGTGTTCGGCCACGCCCTGCTGGAGAAACTGATGCTGCCGCGCAAGGAGATCACCGCCCACGTCTGGGTCGCTGACGCTGGGGGCGGCTCCATGGAAGAGGTGGACCGATGGCTGGCCGCGCAGCTCACCACGGCGCTGCTGGCCGCCAAGCCGTTCACACCGCTGCCGCTCCTGGGCATCCCGGGATGGTGGCCCGAGAACCAGAACTTTTCTTTCTATGATGACTCCCTGGTGTTTCGTACCGCCCGGCGCAAAGAACCAAATACAACAGCGCCTCACCCACCTTCGTGCCCTTGATTTGGCGTCCGCCAACCTCATCTGGCGCGGAGTGAATCGATTCATTTCGGAGAATTCATGAAGCGCATCGTCCTGTTTGTCCTCACCAACCTGGCCGTCGTCGTGGTGCTGGGCATCGTCGCCAGCCTGCTCGGCGTCAACCGCTACCTGACCGCCAATGGGCTGAACCTGGGGTCACTGCTGGTCTTTGCGTTCATCATGGGCTTCGGCGGCGCCTTCATTTCGCTGCTGCTGTCCAAGCCGATCGCCAAGTGGAGCGCGGGCGTGCAGATGATCAACGAGCCGCGCAATGCCGACGAGGCCTGGATCGTCGAGACCGTCCGCAAGTTCGCCGACAAGGCCGGCATCGGCATGCCCGACGTCGGCATCTTCGAGGGCGAGCCCAATGCCTTCGCGACCGGCGCGTTCAAGAACAGCGCCCTGGTGGCGGTCTCCACCGGCCTGCTGCAAGGGATGACACGCGAGGAAGTCGAGGCCGTGATCGGCCATGAGATGTCGCATGTGTCCAACGGCGACATGGTGACCATGAC
>JAAOZX010000048.1 GCA_012274225.1 Comamonadaceae bacterium
CGTCGCGTCGTTGTACAAGGCCTTCGTGATCTGGTAGACGGTGTCGGCGTCGACCTTGGCGCTGGTCACCAGCTGCGCGCCCACCGCCAGGGTCTGGACTGCGGCCA
Source organism: Comamonadaceae bacterium (assembly GCA_012274225.1). Classification (GTDB taxonomy): domain Bacteria; phylum Pseudomonadota; class Gammaproteobacteria; order Burkholderiales; family Burkholderiaceae_C; genus Ramlibacter. The sequence goes on from JAAOZX010000048.1 coordinate 108, forward strand.
CGTCCTTGTACGTATTGGCCGCGATGTTGTCGACTGCGAACCAGGGGCTGGCCTTCAGCAGCGCCTCGGCTTGCGGGCCGGCGAGCGGCAGCAGTTCGATGCCGGTTCCGCTGGAGGCCAGTTCGGAAATTGCACCGGCCGGCGCGCCACCCACGAAGAAGAACGCATCGAGCGCTCCGTCCTTGAGCTTGTCGCCGGCCTGGTTCGGCTTGATGTAGTCGGGCTTGATGTCGGTTTCCTTGACGCCGTAAGCAGCCAGCACCATCCGTGCATCGATCAGCGTGCCCGAACCCGGCTCGTCCAGCGCGACGCGCTTGCCCTTGAGGTCGGCCACGCTCTTGATGCCCGAGCCCTTCTTCACGACCAGGTGGATGCTTTCCGGATAGAGGTTGGCGATCATGCGCAGGTCGGTGATCTTCGGCTTGCCTTCGAACGCGCCGGTGCCGGTATAGGCCCAGGTGGCGACGTCCGATTGCGTGAAGCCGGCTTCCATTGCACCGCTGGCAACGCCGTTGACGTTGGCGAGCGAGCCATTGCTGGCCTGGGCGGTGGCAATGATCTTGCCGGGCTGGGATACGGCGTTGGCGATCATGCCGCCCACCGGGTAATAGGTGCCGGCGGTACCGCCGGTGCCGATGCGGAAGAACTGCTGGGCTTGCGCTGCGCCGGCCAGCAAAGTGGCGGCGACGGCGACGGTGAGGAGGTGCTTCAATCTCATCTGGGAACTCCGGTTGAACAATGGGTTCGAGTAGACCACAGGGCCATGCCCCGGCCCGCTAGTAAAACCCCGCAGCAGTTTCGTGCCTGTCACGGCGATGACTCTCGGAACAGGGATTGCGCGCCCCGTGGCGCTCCGAGCGCCGCTACTCTTCGTCGACCGAGGCGCTCCAGCGATCACCCCAACCGCGCTGGGCATCGTCGAGTTCGCGCCGTCCGCGCTTGGTTGGCCGTCCCTGTTCGATGGTGAGCGCCGGCTCGGGCGCCTCCCGTCGCCGCTGGGCCGATTGTTCACGCGCCTGCAGGCTGGCAGGGGTCTCTTCGTAGAGCTGTTGTGCGATCGGTGCCGGTCCGCGCGCGCCGGACAGTCCCTTGACCAGCACGGTGCGCACATCCTGCCCCTGCCGCACTGCCACGGTGTCGCCCACCTTCACTTCCCGCGCGGGCTTGACCTCCTGGCCATTGACTTCGACCCGGCCGCGACTCACCTCGTCGCTCGCGAGCGTCCGCGTCTTGTAGAACCGGGCGGTCCACAGCCATTTGTCGATCCGAAGTCTTTCCATTACGCCGGATTTTCCGCCAGCGGCAGCCGGACGGTGGCATCGAGGCCTTCGATATGCCCGTGCGCAGCGCGGTCTTCCAGGACGATCGTCCCGCCCAGGGCAGACACGATTTCGTGGCAGATGGCGAGCCCGAGGCCGGAGCCGGTGCGCGCGTTGCCGGCGGAAAAGGGTTGAAACAAGCGGTTGCGCAGCTCTGGGGCGATGCCGGGGCCGGCGTCTGCCAGGCTGAGCGTCGCCCAGCCTGACTCCCTGGTCACGTGGACGGTCAACGGCCCGCCGGCCGGGCTGTGGCGGATCGCGTTGTGCAGCAGGTTGCGCGTGAGTTCGCGCAACATCCATTCATGGGCCTGCACCCAGGCGGGCACGGTGGCGATCTCGAAGTCCAGGTCTTTCTCGGCGATCAGCGGCGACAACTCCAGGGCCATCGAACGGACCACTTCCGCCATGTCGACCGGACCCGCGGCGGGCTGCTGGCGCAGTTGTTCGACCTTGGCCAGCGACAGCATCTGGTTGGCCAGGACCGTCGCCCGGTCCACCGTGTCATTGATCTCCAGCAGGGCCTGCCGGGGCTCCAGGTCGCCATGCAGGGCTGACTGCACCTGGGTCTTGAGCACGGCGAGCGGGGTGCGCAGCTGGTGCGCGGTATCGCGCACGAAGCGCTTCTGGTTGTCCAGCAAATGCGCCAGCCGCGTCATCACCTGGTTGGTGGCGTCGACCAGCGGCCGCAGTTCGCGCGGCGCGTCGGGTGCGCTGATCGGATTCAGGTCGCCCTCAGTCCGGGCCTGCAGCTGCCCGCTCAGCCGGCGCACCGGCCGCATGCCGCGCTGGATCACGATCACCGCCACCAGGGCGATCACGGCCACCAGCAGCGCCTGACGCCAGATGGTGTTGAGCAGGATCTGGCGGGCCAGGGTGCGCCGCAGCTCCAGGGTCTCGGCCACCTGCACCACGGCCATCCCGCGGCCCGTCTGGCTCACCACCGGCTGCAGAAGGACGGCGACGCGCACGTCCTCGTCATGGAACCGGTCGTTGTAGAAATCGACCAGCGCGGCGTAAGGCGGGCGCTGTGGCAGGGTGCCGCGCCAGAACGGCAGTTCGGCGAAGCCCGAGACCATCTCCCCGCTGAGGCTGGAGACCCGATAAAAGAGGCGGCTGCGGTTGTCGGCTTCGAAGGCTTCCAGCGCCGAATAAGGTACCGTCGCGCGCAACCGGGACAACTCGTCGTAGCCTTCCACGTCGAGCTGTTCGCCAATCACCTTGGCCGAAGCCAGCAGGGTGCGGTCGTAGGCCGTGTTGACCGCGGCCAGCGCCTCCGAGTAGAGACTGATGGTGTTGATCACGATCAGAGCTATCACCGGCAACAGGATGCCCAGCAGCAGGTAGCGGCGCAGCGACATGGGGGATGTCATGCGTCCTTCAGCAGATAGCCGAGGCCGCGCAGGGTCATGAGCGCGGCCCCGGTGTGCGCCAGCTTCTTGCGCAGGCGATAGACCACCACCTCGATCGCCTCGTACTGGACGTCGGCTGCGCCCGGAAACACCAGTTCGAACAATTTTTCCTTGGAGACGGCATGGCCGGGACGGGCCATCAGGGCCTGCAGCAGCGCTGCTTCGCGCGGGGTGAGTTCCAGGATATCGTCGCGGCAATAAAAGGCGCCGCTGTCACGCTCGTAGCGCAGCTCCCCGACCCGTGGCGCGGTATCAGCCGGCGCCGCGCCCGCATCGGCGCGGCGCCGGCCGAGCGCATTCAGCCGCGCCACCAATTCGTCGAGATCGAACGGCTTGGGCAGGTAATCGTCGGCGCCGGTGTTCAGCCCGATCACGCGGTCGCCGACCGTGCCGCGGGCGGTAAGAATCAGCACCGGTGTGGCCAGGCCGCCGCGCCGGGCCTGCTCCAGCACCTGCAGCCCGTCCAGCCCCGGCAGGGTCAGGTCCAGCACCACCACGTCGGGCGCTGCGGCACGCCATGCGGCCAGCGCCCGGCTGCCGTCGTCGCAGCCGTCCACCTGCATGCCGCGCCGGCCGAGCGCCCGCTGCAGCGTGGTGCGCATGGTGGGGTCGTCTTCGACCAGCAGGACTTTGAGGGTGCTCACGGGTGAAAAAGGCGCGTCGATCAGGCCCGACTGTAGTAGTTTCCCCAATGCCCCGGACAGCCGATTGACAGGCACGGGGCGCAAGATCCAGGTCGTTCGAAGCGAATACCAAGGAGCAACACCCATGCGTCGCGATACTTTCCTCAAATCAATGGCCGCACTGGCTGCCGCGGGCGCCCTGCCGCTGTCGGCCCGGGCCGGCGTCAACATCAAGATGATGATCCCGGCCAATCCGGGCGGCGGCTGGGACACCACGGGACGCGCGCTGGGCAAGGCGTTGCAGGAGGCCAAGGTGGCCGACAGCGTGACCTACGACAACAAGGGCGGCGCCGCCGGCGCGCTGGGCCTGGCCCAGTTCGTCAACAGCAGCAAGGGCGATCCGAATGCCTTGATGGTGATGGGCGCCGTGATGCTGGGCGGCATCATCACCGGCAAGCCGCCGGTCAACCTGTCGCAGGCCACACCCATTGCCCGCATCACCGGCGAATACAACGGCTTCGTCCTGCCCGCCAATTCGCCGTTCAAGACCATGGCCGACGTCGTCGCGCAGCTCAAGAAGGACCCGGGCAGCGTCAAGTGGGGTGGCGGCTCGCGTGGTTCAACCGAGCACATCGCCGCCGCGATGATCGCGCGCGAAGTGGGGGCCGATCCGGCCAAGATCAACTACGTCGCGTTCCGGGGCGGCGGCGAAGCCATCGCCGCGATGCTGGGTGGCAACGTGACGATCGGCGGCGGCGGCTGGAGCGAGCTGGCCGAGTACGTCAAGGCGGGCAAGTTGAAAGCCATCGCCGTCACCTCGGGCACGCGGCTGAAGGGCATCAACGTCCCGACCCTGAAAGAGCAGGGCATCAACGTGGAGATCGGGAACTGGCGCGGGGTCTACGGCGCGCCCGGCATCAGCGCCGCGCAGCGCAAGGCCCTGACCGACATGGTGCTGGCTGCGCTCAAGACCAAGTCCTGGGCCGAATCGCTGGAGAAGAACGACTGGACGCCGGCCGTGCTCACCGGCCCGGCGTTCGACAAGTTCGTCGACGACGACTTCGCCAGCCTGCGCGCCACGATGGTGAAGTCCGGAATGATCTGAAAGCGGCTCGCAACGAGACCAGCACGCCCGGCATTCCACCGGGCGTTTTTGGTTGACGGCAGCTTCGACCCCCATGACACAACCATCCGATTCTTCGCTGATGCAAACCCTGGTGGGTGCCGGCTTGGTGCTGATCGGGCTGGCGCTGGGCGCCGGTGCCGTTTCCATCCCTTCGGCTGCTGGCTACGGCGGCATCGGCCCCAGCTTTCTGCCTTGGCTGGTAGCCGGCGTGCTCGCCTTGTGCGGCGCGATGATCATTCGCGAGGCCAGGACCGGGGGCTTTCGCAACATGGAGCCGCCCTCGGGCGCGGACCGGGCCCACTGGATGCCGGGCATCTGGGTTTCGGCGGGCCTGCTGGCCAACGCGGCGCTGATCACCACGATCGGATTCATCCTCAGTTGCACACTGTGCTATTTGCTGGCGGTGCAGGGCCTGCGCAGCGCGTCCGGCCAGCGTATCGGGAAGCCCGGCACGCTCGCGATCGACGTGGTCACCGGCCTGGCGATTTCGGCGCCGGTGTTCTGGACCTTCACCCAGTTCCTGGCAATCAATCTGCCGGGACTTACGTCGACAGGCTGGCTCTAGCATGGACATCATCAATGCACTCCTGCAGGGTTTCGCCACGGCGATTTCGCCGGCCAACCTGCTTTGGTGCCTGGTGGGCTGCGGACTCGGCACCGCCGTCGGCGTGCTGCCCGGCATCGGTCCGGCGGTAGCGGTGGCGATGCTGCTGCCGATCACGGCCAAGGTGGACGTCACCGCTTCGATGATCTTCTTCGCTGGCATCTACTACGGCGCGATGTATGGCGGCTCGACCACCTCGATCCTGCTGAACACGCCGGGGGAAACCGCGAGCATGGTCACGGCGATGGAAGGCAACAAGATGGCCAAAAGCGGGCGCGCCGGCGCCGCCCTGGCGACGTCGGCCATCGGCTCGTTCGTGGCCGGAACCATCGCCACGGTGATCGTCACGCTCTTCGCGCCCTATGTGGCGGAATTCGCCGTCAAGCTTGGGCCACCCGAGTATTTCCTGTTGATGGTGCTGGCATTCACCACCGTCAGCGCGGTGCTGGGCCAGAGCGCCTTGCGCGGAATGACCTCCCTGTTCCTCGGCCTGGCCGTGGGCCTGGTGGGAATGGACCAGATCTCCGGGCAGGCCCGTTACACACTGGGTGTGCCCGAACTGCTCGATGGAATCGAGATCGTGTTGGTGGCCGTCGGCCTGTTCGCGGTCGCCGAAGTGTTGTACGCCGCCTTGTACGAGGGCAGGACAGCGGAAACGCAGCACAGCCTGAGCAGGGTCCACATGACGGGCCGCGACTGGAAGCGCTCGATTCCGGCCTGGCTGCGCGGCACCGCGATTGGCGCGCCGTTCGGCTGCATCCCGGCCGGCGGGACCGAAATCCCCACCTTTCTGAGCTATGCCGCCGAGAAGAAGCTGGCGAAGGGACAGAACCTGGCCGAGTTCGGTACCAAGGGCGCGATCGAGGGGGTGGCCGGTCCCGAAGCTGCCAACAACGCCACCGTGACCACCGCCTTGATACCGCTGCTCACGCTGGGCATCCCGACCTCCAACACCACGGCCATTTTGCTGGGCGCCTTCCAGAATTACGGCATACAGCCCGGGCCCCAGCTATTCACCAATTCGGCGGCGCTGGTATGGGCGCTCATTGCGTCGCTGTACATCGGCAACGTGATGCTGCTGATCCTGAACCTGCCGATGGTCGGCCTGTGGGTCAAGCTGCTGAAGATCCCCAAGCCGCAGCTGTACGCCGGCATCCTGATCTTCGCGACGGTGGGGGCCTATGGCATGCGCCAGAGCGCATTCGATCTGGTGCTGCTCTATGCGATCGGGCTGGTCGGCGTGCTCATGCGGCGCTACGATTTTCCGACGGCGCCGGTCGTGGTGGGCATGATCCTGGGACCGCTGGCTGAAGCCCAGTTGCGCAACGCCGTGTCGATCGGCGAAGGCAGCGCCATGGTCTTCCTGCAGCGGCCGATGTCGGTCGCCATGATTGTCATCATCCTGGGGGTAATCGCCCTGCCGCCGCTGGCGCGGCTGATCGCCCGCGGACGCCGGTCTGCTGCGGGTTGACATCGAGCGGAAAAGGTGCCGAGTTGCGGTATCCTGTCCGGCGTGCTCTGGCGTCCCCATAGCCCAAGCCTTTCCCCGGCATTCACCTTTGCAATTTCAAAACAGGAGAAATCCACCATGAACAAATTCACCAAGCAATGGCTCGCC
>JAAOZX010000302.1 GCA_012274225.1 Comamonadaceae bacterium
CAGCGCGACAGCCGGGGCCAGTTCGCTGCGCACGCGCAGCGGCTGGGATTGCAGCGCGTCCTCAATTGCTACTGCTACACCGGCGGCTTCACCGTGGCGGCGCTGATGGGTGGCGCGGCTCACGTGACCTCCATCGACTCCTCGGCGCCGGCATTGAATCGGGCGCAGCAGAACGTCGCGCTCAATGGCATTGCGGCCGACCGGGTCGATTTCCTGGACGCCGACGTCAACGCATCGCTGCGGCGTTTCATCGAAGAGGGGCGGCGTTTTGATGCCATCGTGCTGGACCCGCCCAAACTGGCGCCCACGGCCGCCCATGCCGAGCGGGCGGCGCGGGCCTACAAGGACATCAACCGGCTGGCGCTGACCCTGCTGGAACCCGGTGGCGTTTTGTTCACCTACTCCTGTTCCGGCGGCATCAGCGCCGACCTGTTCCACAAGATCGTCGCCTCCGCTGGCGCAGACGCCGGCGTGGACGGCTACATCACCGCCCGGCTGGCGGCCGCGCCCGACCACCCGATGACGCTGAACTTCCCGGAGGGGGAGTACCTGAAGGGGCTGGTGGTCCTGCGCAAGTCCTGAATCGCGAACTCTTCGGTTCCTGGCCCCCAAGGCCCCGCGGGGCGGCGCGGCTTGAATTCGCCGCTAAACTCCCCAACTTCCCGCTCGAACGGTACGCTTTCAGGGTTGTCCATGTCACTCATTCCCGCCACCATCCTCACCGGCTTCCTCGGGTCCGGCAAGACCACGTTGCTCAAGCGCGTGCTGGGCGAAGCCCACGGCCAGAAGATCGCCGTGATCGAGAACGAGTTCGGCGAGGAGAACATCGATAGCGACATCCTGGTGAGCGACACCCAGGAGCAGATCATCCAGATGAGCAACGGATGCATCTGCTGCACCATTCGCGAAGACCTGCGCGCCACGCTCCAATTGCTCGCCGCCAAGAAGCGCAAGGGCCTGCTGGACTTCGACCGGGTGGTGATCGAGACCACCGGCCTGGCCGACCCCGGCCCGGTGGCGCAGACCTTCTTCATGGACGATGAGATCGCCGAGAGCTACCTGCTCGATTCGATCCTGACGCTGGTGGATGCCAAGCACGCGGGCCAGCAGCTGACCGACCGGCAGGAGGCGCGCAGACAGGTCGGGTTCGCCGATCAGATCTTCATCAGCAAGACCGACCTGGTCGCCGCGGAAGAGACCGACGCGCTGATGCACCGCCTGAAGCACATGAACCCGCGCGCGCCGCAGAAAGCGGTGCATTTCGGCGAGGTGACGATCGCCGAGGTGTTCGACCTGCGCGGCTTCAACCTCAACGCCAAGCTCGACATCGATCCGGACTTCCTGAAGGAAGACGACCACGATCACGATCACGACCATCCGCACGGCGAGCATTGCGACCACCCTTCACATCGCGGGGACGGGCAGGGCGGCCACCACCATCACCACGATGACGACGTCAAGAGCTTCGTCTTCAAGTCGGAGCGGGCCTTCGATCCGGCCAAGCTGGAGGATTTCCTGGGGGCCATCGTCAACATCTACGGCCCGCGGATGCTGCGCTACAAGGGCGTCCTCGACATGAAGGGCACCGATCGCAAGGTGATTTTCCAGGGCGTGCACCAGTTGATGGGCAGCGACCTGGGCCCGGCCTGGGCGGCGGGCGAAAAGCGCAACAGCAAAATGGTCTTCATCGGGATCGACCTGCCGAAAGATATCTTCTTGCAGGGGCTGGAGCAGTGCCTCGTTTAAGGTACCCTAGCGCGTTTTCTTAAACCCGCGCGGGAGCCCGATGAGTGTCTCGATTCTGCAACTGAAGTCCCTTCCCTTTGGCGGTGCCGTAGCCGCGCGCAGGGGTGAAAACCCCAACCGTGAACGCCGAGGGCCGGACAATCAGGGTATAACTGCCACTCATGAAGGCGACAGCCCATCAGAACAAGGAAGGACGGCGGATGCCGGGCAATCCCATGCCGGCGCCGCTGCAGCGAGGAGACAGGAAGTGAAGCCCCAACCCAAGGTCGGTGCCAAGCCCGGCAAACCCGCGGCCCAGGCCAAGAAGGCCCCGTTGGCGAAGGCCGCGCGCAAGACCGTGAAGCCGGCGCCCAAGACAAGCAAGCCGGCGACCACGAAGTCCGTGGCGAAGGCACCCGCCAAGAAGGCGCCCGCGAAGAAGGCGCCTGCCAAGACGGTCGCCAAGGCGGTGGCGACCCCTGCCAAGAAGGTGCCCGCCCGCAAGGGGCCCGTTCCGGTGAAAGCCGCCGCCAAGAAGGCGGCGCCCGATTCCAAGGGCAAGCCGATCGCCAAGACGGCGATTGCCAAAACCAAGACGGGCGCGCCCAAGGCGTCCGCCGCGAGCGCCCAGGCGCAATCGCGCGCCATGCCGCCCCGCCCCGATGCCGCTACCTTGACGGCCGAGCCGGCGCGGGCCACCAAACCCTCGGCGCGGTTGGCGCAGATCACGGTGCCCTCCATGGCGCAATCCGTGGCGTCGACCGCAGCCAAAGCAAGCTATATCCAGACAATGTCCCCTTCCGTCCTCACCCCGCCACCCCTGTTGGCCATCAAGAAAGACCCCAAGCTCGCCAACAACTGGAAGAGCAAGGCCGTCGAGCAACTCACCGATGCCGAAGTCCTGGCCATGCCGGACGCCGAGTACATGAACGACAAGCAGATGGGATTCTTCCGGCTCAAGCTCACGCAGCTGAAGCAGGACATCCTCAACAACGCCGGCGTGACCACCGAGCACCTGCGCGAGGACACCGTGATCGTCCCCGATCCGGCCGACCGCGCGACGATCGAGGAAGAACATGCGCTGGAGCTGCGCACCCGGGATCGCGAGCGCAAGCTGCTCAAGAAGATCGAGCAGTCGATCGCCCGGATCGACGCCGGCGACTACGGCTATTGCGACGAGACCGGCGAGCCGATCGGCGTCGGGCGCCTGCTGGCGCGGCCCACGGCGACGCTTTCGCTGGAGGCGCAGCAGCGTCGAGAGCTCAAGCAAAAGATGTTCGGAGACTGAGCGTCCCGATTTTCACCCCGCAGTACCGCACAATATCGTCATGGCGCTGAAGGAGGAAACCACCGGCTTGCTGTCCAAGGTCGTCAAGTTCGTCAAGAACCCGACGACGAACTGGGCCGATCTCGATCAGCAGGAGACCGATCGCGAGAGCACCTACTCCAAGCAGATGCTCAAGGAGATGATCGAGCGCAAGCGGCGCAACGACTTCGTGCGCAAGCGCGAGTTCGACATGCTGCGCAAGATGCGGCGCAGCGAGGTGATGGCCGGCCACGACACCAGCGCGCGGCCCTCGTTCTTCCAGAGTTCGCTGCCGTCGAAGCCCGACGACCGGGCCAGCACGCTCAAGAAGATCGACGAGATCGAGGCGCAGATGTCCATGCAATGGTGGAAGACCAAGCACGGCGAATCCACCCGTGGCGGCAGCGCCAGTTTCCCGATGTCCTCTCATGTGCCGCCCGATTCCGGCAGCACGTCCGGGTCGGCCGCAGCCGGCTACAACCCCACCCAGCCAGCGCTGGCGCGCAACGACGCCGACCGCAACGAGCCCAGCGAACCGGCGATGCTGCAGTCGATACCCGACTCGTTCCCGCCGTCCTCGGCGCCGGTCCCGCTGCAGTCCCGACCCGGCAACGCCCCGGGGCGTATCGACAA
>JAAOZX010000006.1 GCA_012274225.1 Comamonadaceae bacterium
ACGCCGACCTTGTGCAGCCGGATGCCGAGCTGGCGGCAGGTGTCATCGTCCAGCCCAAGGTCCATCAACGCCTGGCGGGTGTCGTTGTAGGCCTTGCCGCTGGCGATCAGCCCGAAGCGGTCGTTGCGGCCCTCGATCACATTGTGGTTCAGCCGGTTGGCGCGGATGTAGGCGAGCGCCGCGTACCATTTGTGGTCGAACAGCCTTGCTTCCTGCTCCAGCGGCCCGTCGGGCCAGCGGATGTGCAGGCCGCCGGGCGGCATCTCGAAATCGGTCGGGATGCGCACCTCCACCCGCTGCGGATCGATCATCGCCGTGGCGCTGGACTCGACAATCTCCTGGATCGTCTTCATGCCCGACCACACGCTGGCGTAGCGGCTCAGGGCGAAGGCATGGATGCCGAGATCGAGGATTTCCTGCACCGACGCCGGAAAGAATACCGGCAGTCCGCAGGCCTTGAAGATGTGGTCGCTCTGGTGGGCGGCCGTCGAACTCTTGGCGACGTGATCGTCGCCGGCCACGGCGATGACGCCACCCCAGGCCGTGGTCCCGGCCAGGTTGGCATGCTTGAACACGTCGCCCGAGCGATCGACGCCCGGTCCCTTGCCGTACCAGATGCCGAACACCCCGTCGAACTTGTGCGTGGCGGGCGGCGTGAAGCCGAGCTGCTGCGTTCCCCACAACGCCGTGGCCGCGAGTTCCTCGTTGACGCCCGGTTGGAACACGATGTTCTGCGCCTTGAGGTAGGGCGCCGCCTTCCAAAGCGCCTGGTCGTAGCCCCCCAGCGGCGAGCCCCGGTAGCCGCTGATGAAGCCGGCGGTGTTCTTGCCGGCCTGCGCGTCGCGCAGGCGCTGCAGCATGGGCAGCTTGACCAGCGCCTGGACGCCGCTCATGAAGGCCCGGCCGTAGTCCAGGGAGTACTTGTCGTCGAGAGTGACTGTCTCCAGGGCCTTGCGGATGTGTTCGGGTAAGGGGGCGTTCATCGACGTCTTGTCTCCAGGGCTGGCGGAACATTCGGCCGCTTCGGGCCGGGCCTCGGACCGGCCCCGCGCCGGGGTCAGGCCTCAATGGACTGCAAAGTGTATGCCTGTCATGCGGTTATGTCCTGGCTGGGCCCAGTGGCCCGCGACACCATGGAAAGGTTCTACCGGCACTCAAGACCTCTGGCTGCGCAGCGTGTCACGGCGCTGCGGCACGCACGCAGTGCAGTTGAAGTGGCGGCGAAACATAGTGCAGCGACGCCTCGTCGCCGCGCCCGCCCAGCCCGAATTCCGCACGCAGGCGGCCATTGCTGTAGACGGTCTGCTGCGGCGTGACGCCGCCGGCGTCGCGCAACAACTGCTGGCTGCCCCGCGCAGGCTCGTCGATGGCGGCGCCGTCGTCGGCGAATCGAACGGTGAATTCGGTCGCGTCATCGCATCGGTACTGCATCGAGAGCGGGTTGCCCACGGCCTGGCCGGCCGGCCGAGCGGGAGTGACAGGCGCGCATGCGACCAGTGCCGCGGTGGCCACCAGTGCCAGCGCCAGGAGTTTTGCCATGGTGCTTCCTCTCTGAACAGCGGCCATTGTGCCGGCGCCTGCCCGTGCTGTGGGGCGCTGCCCGCTGCCCAGCGCTCATTTGGGCCAGAGCACCCAAAGTCGCAACGGCTGCCTCAGCCGTCCGGCCAGTTCCCCGGCGTCGGCACCCCAGCCGGTGAAATAGTCGGCACGCAGGGTGCCCACGATGGCGTTGCCGGTGTCCTGGGCCAGCACCAACCGGTGCAGGTCTGCCACCGGACCGCTGGATACCAGCCAGACCGGCGTGCCGTAAGGGATGGCGTCCTTGTCCACCGCGATCGACCGACCCGGCGTCAGCGGCACACCCTGCGCGCCGCGCGGTCCGAACGCGGCATCGAATTCGGAAAGCGGCTCCTCGCGAAAAAAAACAGTGCGCGGGTTGCTCCACAGCAACTCATTGATGCGCCGGGGATTCTGGGCCGCCCAGGCCTTGATGCCCGGCCAGGAGGCGTCGCGCACGGCGCCTTGCTGCAACAGCCAGTTGCCGACGCTGCGGTACGGTTGGTCGTTGCTGGCGGCATAGGCCAGCCGGACCACCCGCTGACTGCCGTCTGGCTCGGTGATGCGCAGCCGGCCCGAGCCCTGGATCTGCAGCATCAGCGCATCCAGCGGGTCGGCCAGGTAGCCGATCTCGCGGCCGCGCAGCGCTGCCCGCGCTTCCGGCGCAGTTTCGATTTCCTGCCGGCTGTACCAGGGCCGGCGGCTGCCCAACGTAGCGGGGGGTCGATACAGTGGCACCGCATAGTGCACCGTGGGCAGTCGGCTGGCTTCGAGCATGGGCTCGTAGTAGCCGGTCAGCAGGCCCTCCTGGGGACCTTGCAGCGGCTCCAGACGATACGGTTGCAGCCGCTGCATCATCCAGTTCCGCTGCTCTTCGGCCGAGCCGATCGCCAACAGGCGGATCTCGGGACACAGCCGCGCGAACACCGGGCCCGGGCGCTCGCAGCTCTTGAGCCAGGCATTCCAGGCCTCGTGCGGCGGGTCCTGCGCAAAGCCCGGCAGGTCGGCCCAGCGCACCGGCTGCCACCGACTCTTGCCCTGTGTCAGCGCCGGCGGCAGCGCGGCGGCGTCGGCGGCCGGCGCGGTCCCGGGAGGTCGCATCTCCCCTGCAGGCGGCAACGACACGCTGCCGCAGCCGGCCAGCGTTCCTACAATGATCCACAGGAACACCCGAAGCGCCCTGCGCCACGATCGAAGGAAACGGATCATGCTGATCATTCTGCTTGAAGCCCTGCTCGCGCTGGTGCTGTTCGTGCTGATCGTCTGGTGGACGATGTTCGCCGGGCGCGACAAGGGCGAACCGCGGCGCGACGAGCCGGAATCCTGAAGCGTCAAAGACCCCGCAGCATATTGGCCAGTTCGACCGCGGACTTGACCTCCATTTTGTCGAACACGCGGGCCCGATGCACTTCGACCGTCCGCACGCTGATGTCGAGCTGATCGGCAATCAGCTTGTTGGGCAACCCCTCCACCACCAGTCGCATCACGTCGCGCTCGCGCTCGGTCAGCTCGGTGACCCGACCCTGCAGCCGGGTGTGCTCATGCCGGGCCTGCAGCACTTGCTTGGATTGACGCAGCGCCTGCTCGACCCGGTCGACCAGGGCGTTATCGGAAAATGGCTTCTCGCAGAAGTCGAAGGCGCCGCGCTTGACCATGGTCACCGCAGTGGGCACATCGGCATGGCCGCTCAGGAAGATCACCGGCATCACCTCGACCAACCGGCGCTCAACCAGCTTGTCGAACAGCGCCAGCCCGCTCATGCCGGGCATGCGCACGTCCAGCAACAGGCAGCAAGGGTGGGTTGGCACCCAGCCGGCCTCGAGCATCGCGTCGAATTCCTCGCCGCCGGCGTAGCCTTCGCCCAACAGATGGCGTGAGCGCAGCAGCCACGCCAGCGCCTCGCGCACACTGGCATCGTCGTCGACGATGAAAACGGTGGCGTTCAGCGACGGCTGCATCAGGCGATCACCGCGGCCATCTCGACCGCGACGGGCAGGGTGAACCGGAAGATCGTGCCCCGGGGCCGGTTGGGCTCGAAGCCGAGAAAGCCCCCGTGCTGCTCGACCACCGTGCGGCACATGCTCAAGCCAAGGCCCATTCCCTCGGATTTGGTGGTGAAAAAGGGCGTGAACAGCCGGTCCTGCACCGCTTGCGGAATGCCGGGGCCGACATCGGTCACCGAAAATTCGAGCCAGCCCTTCGCGCCTTCCGACGGACCGACTGCGGCGGCCTTGCGCACCTCGATCACCAGCGAAGGATCGGCCACATCTGCCTCGTCCATGGCCTGCATGGCATTGCGCGCCAGGTTCAGCAGCACCTGTTCGACCATCGTGCGGTCGCAAATCACCGCCGGCAGCCCGTGCTTGACCTTGACCTGCACCCGCACGCCGAGCTTGCGGGCTTGCAGGCTCGCCAGCGGCATGATCGCGTCCAGCAGCACTTGCGGCGTGACCGGTTCGCGGTCCTTGTCGCGCCGGCGCACGAAATCGTGCACGCTCTTGATCACCTTGCCGGCGCGCTCGGCCTGCTCGGAGATGCGGAGCATCGCCACCTCGATGTCGGCCAGCGGCACGTCGCGCTCGCCGTCGCCCGGTGCCGCGCCCCGCGCTCTGAGCAGGTTGATGGAGCCGCTGGCGTAACTGGAAATGGCAGCCAGCGGCTGGTTCAGCTCGTGGCTCAGCAAAGACGCCATCTCGCCAACGGTGGCGAGCCTGGCCGTGGCCTGCAGCCGCTCCTGGCTGGCCCTGGACATTTCTTCAACGCGCCGTTGCTCGCTGATGTCCAGGAAAGCACTCATCCAACCGGTCTGCATGCCGTGCGCGTTGATCAGAGGTGCCTCGATGATCAGCACCGGAAAACGCGAGCCGTCCTTGCGCATGAACACCGACTCGTAGCCCTCGCGCGGAGGTGCCAGGTGACCGGCGAGCCGGACTTCCTGGCGCTTGTGATACTGATCGGCCAGCTCCGGCGGCCAATAGGGCGCCGGGGTTCCGTGGCCGAGCAGTTCTTCGACGGAGAACCCGACCATCTGGCAAAAGGCCGGATTCACGTAGGTGATGCGGCCGCGCAGGTCGCGCGCCCGCAGGCCGGTGACCAGCGAATCCTCCATGGCCTTGCGGAAGGCCAGCGCGTCGGCCAGGTCCTGCTCGGCACGCAACCGCAGCCGCATATCCTGGCCCAGCAGCACCAGCACTGCGACCAGGGCGATCGACATCGCGGTGACCAGGGCCGTGAGGACATTCGGAAACAGGTCCGGTGCACCGCGCCAGCTGTCCATCCGCAGCACCATGGTATTCCCGGGCAGGTCGAGCAGCTGCTGCGACGTGAAGACGCGGCTGCCGCGCCGGACCGACCCGTGCAATGCCAGGCGGGTCCCGTCGGCCTCGGTAAAAGCCACCTCCTGGCTGCGCATGAGTTGAGGACCCACCAGTTGGGCC
>JAAOZX010000007.1 GCA_012274225.1 Comamonadaceae bacterium
ATAGACCGCGCGCTCGCGCATCAGGCCAAAGCCCTCGTACACGGCAAGATAGCTGCGCACCGACGGGAACAGCTTGCGGGCCCAGGCGACTTCCTCGAGGTTTTCGGCGACATGCGACTGGATCCAGACATCCGGGTACTTGGCGGCCAGCTCGCCGGCACCGCGCAATTGCGCGTCGGTGCAACTGGGCGCGAATCGCGGGGTGATGGCATAGCCCAGGCGCTCCTTGCCGTGCCAGCGGGCGATCAGCGCTTCGGTATCGACCAGCGACTGCTCGGTCTGGTCGCGCACGCCGTCCGGGCTGTGCCGGTCCTGCAAGACCTTGCCGGCAACCAGCCGCAGGCCGCGCTTGTGCGCCTCGCCCATCAAGGCGTCGACCGAGGACGGATGCGAAGTGCCGAAGGCCAGCGCCGTGGTCACGCCGTGGCGCAACAGTTCGTCGAGAAAGAAGGTGGCTGCTTCCGCGGCGTGCGCCGCATCGGCAAAGCGCGACTCGTGCGGAAAGGTGTAGTCCTCCAGCCAGGGCAACAGCCCCGAAGCCGGCGAGCCGATCACATCGGTCTGCGGAAAGTGGATGTGCAGGTCGATGAAGCCCGGGGCGAGGATGCGGCCGGGCAAATGCTCCACCGCCACGCCGGGATAGTTGGGCGCCAACGCGCCATACGCACCCACGGTCCGCACCACCTGTCGGCCCTGCGCATCAGGCCCGACCACCAGCAATCCGTCCTCTTCGTAGAGTGCGGAGCCGTCGTCGGCAAAGCGCAGGATCGCGGCGCGCAAGGCTTTCATCACTTCGCTATCTTGCCCTGAACGCCGGCCACCAGGTAATTCATGCGCAGGATCTGCTCGTCGGTCATGGATTGACCGGCGGCCAGCACCTGCTTGCCCTCGTTGTCGGTGATGGGCCCCGTGAACGGCTTCAATTTGCCGAGTGCGATGTCTTTCTGCCGGGCCAGCACCTCGTCGCGCACTGCCTTGGGCACCTTCGGGCCGAAATCGCCGGCCCGCACCATTGCGTCCTTCACGCCGCCCCAGAAGTTGCCGCTCTTCCAGGTGCCGTTGAGCACCGCCTGGACCCGGCGCACGTAGTAGTCGGCCCAGTGGTGGGTTACCGCGACGATCTGCGCGTCCGGTGCCACCTTGCGCATGTCCGAGTGATAGGCCACGGCCATCTTGCCGCGCTCCTGCGCTGCCGCCATCACGGCTGTGGACGCGGTGTGGAAAGCGATGACGTCCACGTCCTGGTTGAACAGGGTCATGGCCGCATCGCGTTCGCGCGCGGGGTCGAACCAGGTGTCGAGCCACACCACCTTGACCTGGGCCTTCGGATCGACCGATCGCATGCCCAGGGCGAACGCGTTGATGCCCTGCAACACCTCCGGAATCGGAAAGCCCGCCACGTAACCCGCGACATGGGTCTTGGTCATCCGGCCCGCCGCGATGCCGGCCAGATAGCGGCCCTCGTAATAGCGGGCGTTGGCGACGGCCACGTTGGGCGCCGTCTTGTAGCCCGTGATCGATTCGAACTTGACGTTGGGAAACTCCCTGGCCACCTTGAGCGTCGGCTCCATGTAGCCGAAGCTGGGCGTGAAGATCAGCTTGTTGCCCTGGCGCGCCAGGTCGCGGATCACGCGCTCGGCATCCGGGCCCTCCGGCACGTTCTCGACGTAACTGGTCTTGACCCTGCCGGCGAACGCGGCCTCGATGGACAGGCGCGCCACCTCGTGCTGGTGCACCCAGCCGGCGTCGGTGATCGGCGCGACATAGACGAAAGCGACCTTGAGCGGCTCTTGCGTCTTGGCCGGTCCAGTGCCCTGGGTCTGGGAATAAGCGGGAGAGAAGACGCCGGCTGCCGCAAGCGCGATCACGCAAGCTGCGCGCAGCGCAGCGGCGAGGTTTTTGTACATGGTGGTCCTCTACATGGCCCCGCACTGTCAGAAAGACGAAAGGCCGCGGGGCGCGACCTCTTGCAGTGCGGATTTTACCGTGGGCCCGCGACCCCGAGCCCGGCTCTATTGGAAAGCGGCCACCGTCGCGTCGAGCAGGTCGACATAGCCGCGCTTTTGCTTCTCGTCGATGAAGCTTGCGTCAAAGCTGTTCTTCGCCAATTGATAAGCCTGCGCTGCGCCCAGGCCGGTTGCCGCGAAAGTCTGCACGAAGTTGTCGTTCATGTAGCCGCCGAAATAGGCCGGGTCGTCCGAGTTGACGGTGGCGACCAGCCCCGCTTCCAGCAGTTTGCCGATGTTGTGGTCGGCCAGTTGCGGAAACACACGCAGCTTGAGGTTGGACAGCGGGCACACCGTCAGCGGAATGCGGTCCTGCGCCAGCCGGCGCATCAGCGCCGGGTCCTTGGCCGATTGCACGCCGTGGTCGATGCGCTCGACTTTGAGCAGATCCAGCGCGGTCCAGACATAGGCGGGCGGCCCCTCCTCGCCGGCGTGGGCGACCCGATGCAGGCCCAGCTCGCCGCAGCGCGCGAACACCCGCGCGAACTTCTCCGGCGGGTGGCCGACTTCGCTGGAATCGAGGCCGACGCCAATGAAGTGGCCGAGGAACGGCATCGCCTGCTCCAGGGTCTGGAACGCCTCCTCCTCGCTCAGGTGACGCAGGAAACACAGGATCAACGCGGCGCTGACGCCCAGCTCACGCTGCGCCCGTTCGCAGGCGCGATGCAGGCCCTTGATCACCGTCTCCATGGCGATGCCGCGCGCGGTGTGGGTTTGCGGATCGAAGAAGATCTCGGAATGCACCACGTTGTCGGCCGCGGCCTTCAGCAGATAGGCCCAGGTCATGTCGAAGAAATCCTGCTCGGTGACCAGCACGCTGGCGCCGGCGTAATAGATGTCCAGGAAGCTTTGCAGGTTGGTGAACGCGTAGGC
>JAAOZX010000303.1 GCA_012274225.1 Comamonadaceae bacterium
CCTTGGTGTAATAGCTCACGGTGGCGTTGGCCGTGTTCTCGTCCTGGCGGTAGTACTTGACCCAGGCGTCGAAGCTGGCCCGGGCCACCGCCTGGATCTCGCGGCCCGGGGTCTGCAGCACCTGGTTGATGGTCTTGTTCAGGAGCTTGAGGTAGCTGGCGTCGTCGATCAGACCCGCGCGGCGCAGCAGCAGGTCGTCGTAGTAGCTGGTGAAGCCCTCGAAGAACCAGAGCAGCTCGGTGTAGTTCTCGCCGCCATCGTTGTAATGTGTGAATTCGGCCGGACGCAGGTGCTTGACATTCCAGGTGTGGAAATACTCGTGGCTGATCAGGCCGAGCAGCGTGAGATAGCCGTCGCTCACGCGCGCATCGCCCAGTCGCGGCAGGTCGCGCCGCGCCGCGATCAAGGCAGTGGAGTTGCGGTGCTCCAGCCCGCCGTAGCCGTCGTCCACGGCATTGAGCATGAACAGGTAGCTCTTGTGCGGGGGCCGTTTGCGGTCGTGCCAGAAACGGATTTCGGTCTCGCAGATCTTCTGCAAATCCTGCAGCAGCCGCGCGCTGTCGAAAGATTCGGTGGCGCCGGATACCACCAGTCGGTGCGGCACGCCGCCGGCCTTGAACTCGCCGCTCCAGAAGGGGCCCATCTCCACCGGGCAATCGACCAGCTCGTCGTAGTCGGCCGCCAGGTAGGTGCCGAAGCCGCGCTTGCCGCATTTGTGCGGCATGAGGCCGGTCGCCGCCTGCCACTGCAGCATTCCCTTGACGGTCACCAGTTCCAGCGAATGGACCGAGCTTTCCTGGCCGTGTACCCGCAGGCACAGGCTGGTGCCGTTGAAGAACCCGCGCTGAGTGTCCAGCCAGGCCGTGCGCACGGAGTGGTCGAAGGCATAAACCTCATAGCTCAGCTGCAAAGGCCGGCTGGGCTCACAGCCGATCTGCCAGTTGCACTTGTCGAGCTGCCGCACCGACACGGCGCGTCCGTCCTGGCGCGCAGCCAGGCGCTGCAGGTTCTTGGAAAACTCGCGCACCAGATAGCTGCCTGGAATCCACACCGGCAGCGAAACCTGTTGCTGCGCTGCGGGCTGATCGATGCTGAGTGTGATACGAAAAAGATGCGCGTACAGGTCAGCGGCTTCCACCCGGTAGTGGACGCTGGCACTGCGAGGCGAGGGGGTGCGGGGCATGGGACGACTATACGCAAGGAAGGCGGCCGGACAGCTGTGCGCAGGCGGCCGCTGCGCGGCGGCCCCGCCGGCGCAGCAGCGTCAGCCGCCTTGGCGCGTATTCACTTGGCGTCGGCCAGCAACTTTTCGAGCTGCTGCGCGCCAACCGCGCCGGGTACCCGGCTGCCGTCGGCGAACACCAGCGTCGGCGTGCCGCCGATCTTGTACTTCTTGCCAAACTCGACGTTGCGGGCCAGGGCGCCCGTGTCGCAGCTGGCGGTCGGCGTGGCCTGGTCGCGCACCATCCAGTCCTGCCAGGCCTTGCCCTTGTCCTTGGCGCACCAGATGTTGCGGGCCTTGTCGGTCGAGTCCGGGCCCAGGATCGGGAACAGGAACAGGTGGACAGTGACGTTGTCGACCTTCTGCAGTTCGCGCTCGAAGCGCTTGCAATAGCCGCAGTTCGGGTCTTCGAAGACCGCCAGCTTGCGCTTCCCATTGCCCCGGACGATGACGAACGCATCCTTGACGGGCAGCGCCGCGAAGTCGATGGCCATCAGCTTGTCCAGCCGTTCCGCCGTGAGGTCGCGCTGGTCATGGGTGTCGATCATGCGGCCCTGGATCAGGTAGTTGCCGTCCGCATCGGTATAGAACAGCTCCAGGCCGACTCGAAGCTCGTAGACCCCGGCCATCGGAGTCTTGCGGATCTCGTCGATCTTCGGCAATTGGGGAAGCCGTTCGGACAGCGTCTTGCGGATGGCCGCCTCCTGCGCCTGCACGCCGGGGGCCAGCAGGCTCGCAACCACCAGGGTTGCCAAGGCTGCGATCTTGTTGAATTTCATCTTTGTTCCCGCTTCCACATCATTCCTGTCCCATGGCTCGCCGCGCCACCCACTGCTTGAGCGGACCGCTTCGGTCGAATCCCTTCATGCCCCAGTTGCGCAGCGTTGTCCAGGGCTCGGACCGTTGCGCAAACAATTGTTGCAGACCGTCGGTCGTCGCGCCCATCGCCGCCACATGGGCCTTGCGCGCACGCTCGAAGCGCCGCAACAGCTTCACATCACCAACGCTGCGCCAATACTCCCGCAGGTGCAGCACCTGCGCCAATTCCCGCGCATCGGCCAGGCCCAGGTTCAACCCCTGTCCGGCCAGCGGATGCACCGTGTGGGCCGCGTCCCCGGCCAGCACCCAGCCCGGTCCGCACCAGCGGTCGGCGCTCGCCAGCTGCAGTGGCCAGGCTGCCCGCTCGGTGGCCAGCGTCAATCGGCCCAGCTCATGATGACTTGCCGCTTCCAGCTGGGCTTCGAACGCCTTGTCGTCCAGCGCCAGCAGAGCCGGTGCCCGTTGCTCATGGACTGACCACACAATCGCCACCGAGTTCCCGTCAGAGCCGCCGCAGGAGTCGCCCAGGGGCAGAAAGGCCAGTATTTCGCCGCCGGCGAACCATTGCCGGGCGGTCTGCGCATGGGGTTTTTCACAGTGGATGCGGGCGGCGATGGCATGCTGGGCATAGGGGACGGCATCGAACTGCACGCCGAATTCGGCCCGGGCGGCGCTCGCCTTGCCTTCGCAGATCACCGTCAGCGCTGACGCCACGGGAGACGGAAGCCACTCGACCTGTGGCTGGTAACGCAACGCCTCGGCCAGCCGCCCTTGCAGTGCCTGAACGTCGACGATCCATGCCAGGGCCGGCGCCGCCTGCGCCTTGGCATCGAAACGCACGGTGCCGCCATCGTCGCCATGGACTTCCATCGCGAGCACCGGCGCGGCATGCTGATCATCGGGCCAGGCGCGCAGGCGTTCCAGCAGTTCCCGGGACGCCGCGTTCAGTGCATAAGCGCGCACATCGCTGGTCGCGCCGACGGCCGGTGCGCAGTCGCCCACCAGGCCGACCCGTAGGCGTTCCCGCGCCAGCAACAGGGCCAAGGTTCGGCCGACGATGCCGGCACCGCGAATACAGACATCAGGGGCTAGCGCCATCAAGGGATTGTAGGAGGCGCGCACAATCGCCGCTGATCCATACTCCTGCGGCGACCCGGCGCGCGAATCCACGACCATGAGCTCATCGACATCCGATCTTCCGGCGCGAATCGCGCGGCTGTTTGTCTACCCGGTCAAGTCTTGCGCCGGCGTCGAGGTGCAGGAGGCGGTGCTGACCGAGACCGGGCTGGACCTGGACCGCGCCTGGATGGTGGCGGACGCGGAGGGACGTTTCGTCACGCAGCGCCAGCTCCCGCGCATGGCGCTGGTGCGGCCGCAGATCAAGCACCACGAGGTGGTGCTGCGCGCGCCCGGCATGCTGGCGTTGCACCTGCAGATCGAGGCCGTGGAGGAGCCGGTGAAAGTGCGCATCTGGCAGGACGAGGTAGCGGCGTACGACATGGGCGCGGTCGCTGCGCAGTGGTTCACCGATTTCCTCGGCCAGCCGTTGCGGCTGGTGCGCTTCGATCCGGAGCAGCGGCGGCTGTCCAGCCTGAAATGGACCGAGGGCCGCGAGGCGGCCAATCAGTTCAGCGACGGCTTTCCGCTGCTGGTGGTGAGCCAGGCCTCGCTCGACGGGCTGAACGGCCGGCTGAGCGCGGCCGGCCATGGCGCAGTGGGCATCGAACGGTTCCGTCCGAACATCGTCCTTGCGGGCTTGGCCGCACACGAGGAAGACCAGCTCGAGTCGATCCGGATTGCGGCCGGCGAAGAAGTGCAATTGCGGCCGGTGAAGCCGTGCGGCCGCTGCCCGATTCCCAACGTCGATCCGGCCACCGCCGAGGTCACGCCGCAGGTGCTGCAGACGCTGCTGGGGTACCGCCGCAACGAAAAGTTGCAGGGCGCCGCTGCATTCGGCATGAACGCGATCGTGCTGAACGGATTCGATCAGACCTTGCGGGTGGGGCAGCCGTTCACGGCCACGTCGCATCCCGGCTGACCGGCGCAGCAGGCGCCTGCTGCGCGGCAGCGGCCCGATCGCCTGCGGCCGGCCATCGCATACACTTTCCGGCTTGAATTTCTGGAACAGCCATGAGCTTGAAGTGCGGGATCGTCGGATTGCCGAATGTGGGGAAATCCACCCTTTTCAATGCGTTGACCAAGGCGGGCATCGCTGCGGAAAACTACCCTTTCTGCACCATCGAGCCGAACGTCGGCATCGTCGAACTGCCCGATCCGCGGCTGGCGCAGCTGGCCGCGATCGTCAAGCCCGAGCGCATCGTGCCGGCCATTGTCGAGTTTGTCGATATCGCGGGCCTGGTCGCCGGCGCGAGCAAGGGCGAGGGCCTGGGCAATCAGTTCCTCGCGCACATTCGTGAGACCGATGCGATCGTCAATGTGGTGCGCTGCTTCGACGATCCAAACATCATTCACGTGACCGGCAAGGTCGATCCGGTTTCTGACATCGAGGTGATCCAGACCGAGTTGTGCCTGGCCGACCTGGGCACCGTCGACAAGACCCTGCAGCGCTCCGTCAAGGCTGCCAAGTCCGGCAACGACAAGGAGGCAGCCAAGCTGGTCCAGGTACTTACCAAGGTCCAGGCGGCGCTGAACGAAGGTCAGCCCGCGCGCGGCCTGACGTTCACGGACGAGGAAAGCGCGATCCTCAGGCCGCTGTGCCTGATCACGGCCAAACCAGCGATGTTTGTCGCCAATGTCCACGAGGACGGTTTCGAAAACAATCCTTACCTGGACAACCTGCGCGAGTACGCCGCCAGGCAGAACGCCCCGGTCGTCGCCATCTGCGCCAAGATGGAGGCCGAGATGGCCGACATGAGCGACGAGGACAAGCATATGTTCCTTGCCGAAATCGGCCAGGAAGAGCCGGGCCTCAACCGCTTGATCCGCGCCGCGTTCAAGCTGCTGGGGCTGCAGACGTATTTCACCGCGGGGGTCAAGGAAGTGCGGGCCTGGACCATCCACATCGGCGACACCGGTCCGCAGGCTGCCGGGGTGATCCACACCGATTTCGAGCGCGGCTTCATTCGAGCGCAAACCATCGCGTTCGACGATTTCATTGCGTACAAGGGCGAGCAGGGCGCCAAGGACGCCGGCAAGATGCGCAGCGAGGGCAAGGAATACGTCGTCAAGGACGGCGACGTGCTCAACTTCCTGTTCAACGTTTGACGCGGGTCAAGCCGGGAACACGTACAGCAGCGCCGCGGTCATGGCCAGATAGCGCAGGAACTTGCCCACTGCCATGTAGCCCAGGCTGGGCCAGAACGGCAGCTTGAGCCAGCCCGCCACGGCGCACAGCGGGTCGCCCACCGCGGGCAGCCACGCCAACAGGCAGGCCTTGGGTCCCAGGCGCTTGAGCCATTCAATCGCCTTCACGTGCGTGCGCGAATGACTGTATTTGTCCACCACCTTGTGGGCTCCGTAACCCATCCACCAGTCGACGGCGCCGCCCAGCGTATTGCCGGCGGTCGCCACCAGAATGGCCGGCCAGAACATGTCGGGATTCAGCCGCAGCAGCCCATACAAGGCCGGCTCCGAACCCAGGGGCATCAAGGTGGCGGAGATGAAGGCGACGATGAACAAGGTGGACAGCCCGTAGCGGGGCAGTGCCAACAACGCCAGAATCGTATCGAGCCATTCCTGCATGCTCAGCCAGTATAGGCAGCGGCCGGCGCTTCCCGGACCGCCACCACGAATCTTCTGTTTCAGTCACTGAAATCGGCACGGCATACAATCGTGCCTCATTTTTCAGCAGCACCGCCTCCGCCCAGCATGAACATCGGCCCCCACATCCTGGCGAACAATCTGTTCGTGGCGCCGATGGCAGGGGTCACCGATCGTCCGTTCCGGCAGTTGTGCCGGCGGCTCGGCGCCGGATACGCCGTCAGCGAGATGATCAGCTCGCGCCGCGACCTGTGGAACACACTGAAGACCGCGCGTCGCACCGACCACCAGGGCGAGCCAGGCCCGATCGCGGTGCAGATCGCTGGGACCGATGCCGCCATGATGGCCGAGGCCGCCGCCTACAACATAGCTCGCGGTGCCCAGATCATCGACATCAACATGGGCTGCCCCGCCAAGAAGGTGTGCAGCAAGTGGGCCGGCTCGGCGTTGATGCAGGACGAATCGCTGGCTGTCGCAATCGCCGCCGCAGTCGTGGACGCCTGCGCGCCGCACGGGGTTCCGGTGACGCTCAAGATGCGAACCGGCTGGTGCCAGGCGCACAGGAACGCGGTGAAGTTGGCGCGCGCTTTCGAGGGCGCCGGTGTGCAGATGTTGGCGGTGCACGGCCGCACCCGGGAGCAGGGCTATGGCGGACAGGCCGAATACGACACCATCGCCGCGGTGAAGGCGGCGGTGCAGGTGCCGGTGGTCGCCAACGGCGATGTCGCCACGCCGCGGCAGGCCCGGGACATTCTCCAATACACGAAGGCCGACGCCATCATGATCGGCCGGGCAGCCCAGGGACGTCCCTGGATCTTCCGCGAGGTGGCGCATTTCCTGTCGACCGGCTCGTTGCTGGCGCCGCCGCCGGTGGCGGAGGTCAAGAGGCTGCTGCTCGAGCACCTGCACGACCATTGCGCGCTGTACGGCGAGTTTACCGGTGTGCGCAGCGCCCGCAAGCACATCGGCTGGTACGTCAAAGGGCTGCCGGGCGGTGCCGAGTTTCGCGCCCGCATGAACCTGATCGACGACAGTGACGGGCAGTCGCGCGCGGTGGCCGGGTTTTTCGACGAGCTCGGCGCTGGCACCGACAGGTTGCCCTGGGCGGCGTCGGACCCCGAACGGGACGCGATGGAGGCGGATGCTTGAGCGCGGCACTGAGCGCTTTCCCGGCTTGCCCTGTGGCTGTGGCCGTCGCTACAGTCAGGCGGGCGGGTAACTTGGTGGAACATCGATGAGCAAGAAACACATCGAAGAATGCGTGCGAACCAGTCTTGAAGGCTATTTCCGCGATCTGCGCGGCACGGAGCCGGATCGCATGTACGAGATGCTGGTCAAGGTCGTGGAAAAGCCGCTGCTGGAAGTCGTGATGGCGAAGGCCGACCAGAACCAGTCCAAGGCGGCCGAGTGGCTGGGACTGAATCGCAACACGCTGCGCAAGAAGCTCGTCGAACACAGGCTGCTCAAACCATGAATGCATTGATTTCTATTTCGGACAAGTCCGGCATCGTCGAATTGGCCCGGTCGCTGCATGCGCTGGGCGTGGGGCTGATCTCGACCGGCGGCACCGCCCGGATGCTGGCGGAGGCGGGGTTACCGGTGGCCGAGGTGGCTCAGGTCACGGGCTTTCCCGAAATGCTCGATGGCAGGGTCAAGACCCTGCATCCCAAGGTGCACGGCGGCCTGCTGGCGCGGCGTGACCGGCCCGAGCACATGGCTGTGCTCAAGGCGCACGACATCGCCACCATCGACCTGCTGGTGGTCAACTTGTATCCGTTCGAAGCCACCACCGCCAAACCCGATTGCAGCCTGGAAGACGCGATCGAGAACATCGACATCGGCGGCCCGGCCATGGTGCGCTCGGCCGCCAAGAACTGGAAGGACGTCGCGGTACTGACCGATGCTTCGCAATACCAGGGCGTTCTGGACGAACTGAAGTCGGCCGGCAAGCTGTCCGACAAGACCCGCTTCGCGCTCGCGGTGGCGGCCTTCAACCGCATCAGCAATTACGACGCGGCGATCAGCGATTACCTCTCGAGCATCCAGGACGATGGCAGCCGCAGCCCGTTTCCGGCGCAGGCCAACGGCCGCTTCGTCAAGCTGCAGGACCTGCGCTACGGCGAAAATCCGCACCAGCAGGCGGCTTTCTACCGCGACTTGCATCCCGCGCCGGGCTCACTGGTCACGGCCCGGCAGCTGCAGGGCAAGGAGCTTTCGTACAACAACATCGCGGATGCGGACGCGGCCTGGGAGTGCGTCAAGAGCTTCGATACACCCGCCTGCGTGATCGTCAAGCACGCCAATCCCTGTGGCGTGGCGCTGGGGGCCGGCACGTTCGAGGCCTACGCCAAGGCATTGAAGACCGATCCGACTTCGGCCTTCGGCGGCATCATTGCCTTCAACCGCGCCGTTGACGCCGACACGGCGCAGGCCGTCGCCAAGCAGTTCGTCGAGGTGTTGATGGCGCCGGCATTCAGCGCCGCAGCCCTGGAAGTATTCAAGAGCAAGGCGAACGTGCGCATCCTTCAGCTCGACCTGCCGCCGGGCGGCGCGACCGATTGGGCCAACGGCCGTAACGCCATGGACATCAAACGCGTGGGCTCCGGCCTGCTGATGCAGACGTCGGACAACCATGATCTGACGTTGACCGACCTCAAGATCGTCAGTAAAAAACAACCGACAGCGGAACAATTGCAGGATCTGCTGTTTGCCTGGAAGGTGGCGAAGTACGTCAAATCCAACGCCATCGTGTTCTGCAAGGACGGCATGACGATGGGCGTGGGCGCCGGGCAGATGAGCCGGCTCGACTCGGCCCGCATCGCCAGCATCAAGGCCGAACACGCGAGTTTGTCGCTGCAAGGCACAGTGGTTGCCAGCGACGCGTTCTTCCCGTTCCGCGACGGCCTTGACGTGGTGGTGGACGCCGGGGCGACCTGCGTCATCCAGCCCGGCGGCAGCATGCGCGACAATGAAGTGATTGCCGCCGCCGACGAGCGTGGCGTGGCGATGGTCTTCTCGGGGGTGCGCCACTTCCGACATTAGTCAATTTAGAAACGCTGCGCGTTTCCAAATTGGGTTTGAACAGATGAAAAAGGCCGGGGGACCCGGCCTTTTTCATGAGGGGACTGCGCTGCACGTTGTTCCGCGCTGTCCTGGTGCCACTGCGTGGGCCGAAGCGCACAGCAGGTATCGCTTCGCGGTTATTTCAGGGTGCGGAAGACCTCGCGAGCCGCCGAAATCGTTGCTGCGATATCGGCGTCGGTATGGGCCGCGCTCACAAAGCCGGCCTCGTACAGGGCCGGCGCGATGTAGATGCCGCGATCGAGCAGGCCGTGAAACAACAGGTTGAATTTCGTACCGTCGCTCTTCATGACCTGAGAATAGTTCTGCGGCAGCTCGGACAGCAGGAAGAACCCGAACATGCCGCCCTGGCAATCGGCGCTGAACGCAACCCCTTCGGCGGCGGCAGCGCCGTTCAGGCCGTCGACCAGGCTGCGTGTCTTGGCGGACAGGGCTTCGAAGAAGCCGGGCTTGCTGATCTGCCGCAGCGTCGCCAGGCCGCAGGCGGTCGCGACCGGGTTGCCGGACAGCGTGCCGGCCTGGTAGACCGGTCCCAGAGGCGCGAGCTGTTCCATGATGGCGCGGGGTCCGCCGAAAGCGGCCAGCGGCATGCCCCCGCCGATCACCTTGCCCATTACTGTCAGGTCGGGGCGGAAGCCCGGGATTGCACTGGCGTAAACGCTCTGTGCGCCGCCCAGCGCAACGCGGAAGCCCGTCATCACCTCATCGAACACCAGCAGCGCGCCATGCTGGGTGCACAGCTCGCGGCAGCGCCGCATGAACGGCACGCTGGAGCGCACGAAGTTCATGTTGCCGGCGATCGGCTCGATCATCAGGCAAGCCAGGTCATTGCCGTGCAGCGCGAAGGCTTCCTCGAGCTGCGCCAGGTTGTTGTATTCCAGGACCAGGGTGTGTTGCACCACCTCGGGCGGTACGCCCGCGCTGGTCGGATTGCCGAAGGTCGCCAGGCCTGAACCGGCTTTCACCAGCAAGGCATCGGCATGGCCGTGGTAGCAGCCTTCGAACTTGATCAGCTTGCTGCGCCCGGTGGCGCCGCGCGCCAGACGGATGGCGCTCATCGCCGCCTCGGTGCCCGAACTCACCAGTCGCACCATCTCGATGGAGGGCAACAGGGCGATGATCGCCTCGGCCAACTCCACTTCGCGCTCGGTCGGCGCGCCGAACGAGAAGCCGTCGAGCACCGCCTTCTGCACGGCCGCGACCACAGCCGGATGGCCGTGGCCCAGGATCATCGGGCCCCACGAGCCGATGTAGTCGATGTAGCGTTGGCCATTCGCGTCCCAGAAATAGGCGCCCTGGGCCCGTTGCACGAAACGCGGCGTGCCACCTACCGCGCGAAAGGCGCGGACCGGCGAATTGACGCCGCCGGGAATGATTTGGCGGGCCCGGTCGAACAGGGTCTGGTTGCGATCAGTGTTTGGTGTCATGGGCAGGCATGTCGAAGACCTGCAGGGCCTTCGCTTCTTCCTCGGTAAGTTCTTCGGTTTCGCCTTCGGGCTGGGCCCAGAACAGGCGGTCGGGCACCACGTTGCCCATGCCCGGACGGAATCC
>JAAOZX010000304.1 GCA_012274225.1 Comamonadaceae bacterium
CTGCTGTCGGTCGAGGGCGGCGCCGCACTGCCGAGCCTGGGGGATGCCAGCAGGGAGTAATTCCCGAGCGCCATGGTTTGTCCCCTTGATTGATGGGGTCAATCGGCGCTGAATGGGTTCGCCGGCGGGCCGCGTCCGCCCGGGCAGGTTCAGCCGGCTGGAGGTGAAACCATGAAGCAGCAAAAGCATTGGCAAGACCCGGCAAACGGAGTGCTGGGTGTGTGGCTGATCTTCTCGCCGATGATCCTCGGTTTTCAAAGCAGTACGACCGCCGTGATCAACGCCGTCCTGGTTGGCATCCTGCTCCTCGCCACCGCGCTCGGAGCGATCTTCGTTCCGCGTGCCTGGGAAGAGTGGACCGAGAGCGCGCTCGGACTGTGGCTGACCGTTTCGCCCTGGGTGCTCGGTGGCGCCACCCAGTCGGCCAAGGCGAGCGCGGTGGTAACCGGGCTGGTGGTGCTCACCTTGTCCCTGTGGGCACTGCAGGACTGGGAAGCCAGCCTCGTCGAGCCCTCGGCGCAATAGCTCCCCCGATCCGGCGCGCAGGCGCGCGACGCCTCACCCGCCCACCACGCCCGCGGCTGCGAGTGCATCGTCGTGACACCCTTGTGTGTCGCGTGTAAGCTGCCTGCGTCCCAACCCAGGAGGACTCGATGCCCCACTATCAGCTGGTTGTCAACGGCAGCGCCCGGACCGTGGAGTCGTGGGACGGCGACATGCCGTTGCTTTATGCGCTTCGCAATGGCCTGGGGCTGCACGCCGTCAAGTACGGCTGCGGGCTCGGCCAGTGCGGCGCCTGCACCGTGCTGATCGACGGCGCGCCCGCCCGCTCCTGCCTGGTCACGGTCTCCGATGCGATCGGCAAGCAGATCACCACCGCCGAGGGCCTGGGCACGCCAGCCAAACCGCATCCGGTGCAGGCCGCCTTCATCGCCGAGCAAGCCGCCCAGTGCGGCTATTGCACCAACGGCATGGTGATGAGTGCGGTCGCCCTGCTCAAGGGCAATGCGCAACCCACTCGCGAGCAGGCGCAGGCGGCGCTGGCCGGCAACCTGTGCCGCTGCGGCTCGCACGACCGGGTGCTCAAGGCCGTGCAACGCGTGGCCACCAGCAGCAAGGCGGCCTGACATGGACACGCTCGCATTGGCGCAACCGGTGCTGGCGCGGCGCGACCTGCTGCGCGCCGGCGCCCTGGTGGTCGGCTTCTCATGGGCCGGCCTGCCCGTCGCGCGGGCCAAGACGGCCGGACCGACACGTCGCACGCTGGCACTGACCGAGGTCGACTCATTCCTGGCGCTGCGCCAGGACGGAACCGTGGTGATCTATTCCGGCAAGGTCGACCTGGGCACCGGGCACCGCATCGCGATGCGGCAGATGGTCGGCGAGGAGCTCTCGCTGCCGGTGCGCCGCATCGAACTGGTCGAAGGCGACAGCGCCCTCACCCCGAACCAGGGGCCGACGGCGGGCAGCAGCGGCGTCATGCGCGGCGGCGTCGAGCTGCGCCGCGCGGCTGCAACCTTGCACGAGGCGGTGCTCGTGCTGGCCGCACAGCGCCTGGCAAGACCGCTCGCCAGCCTGACCCTGGCCGATGGCGTCGTCGTTTCCGCCGATGGCGGCAGCGTGTCGGTGACCGAGCTGGTCGGCGACCGGCCGCTGCAGATCAAGATGAATCCGGCCGCGCCCCTGAAGAATCCGGCGCAATACCGGCAGGTCGGCCAACCGCTGCCGCGCCCCGACATTCCGGACAAGGTAACGGGGCGCCATGTCTTCGTGCACGACTTCACGCTGCCCGGCATGTTGCATGGCCGCGTGGTGCGCCCGCCGGCGGTGGGCGCCAAGGTGCTGGCAGTCGACAACGCCTCAGTCGCCGGTCTGCCCGGCGTGCACGTGATCCACATCCAGGATTTCGTGGCGGTGGTGAGCCCTGACGAATGGGCGGCGATCCGCGCGGCGCGCGAACTCAAGGTGCGATGGAGCGAGAGCGCGCCGCTGGTCACGCATCAGGGCCTGGTCGACTGGGCCCGGCGCGGCCCCTTCCTGGCAGAGGAAACCATCGTCAACAAGGGCGATGCCGCGCGCCTGGCCGCGTTGCCGAACGCGCCGAACAAGATCGCCGCCACCTACAGCTGGCCGATCCAGTCGCACGGGTCGATGGGCCCATCGTGCGCGGTGGCCGACGTCAAGTCCGATGGCGCGACAGTGTGGACCGCCTCGCAGGCCAGCCACCGGCTGGTCAACTCCTGCGCGGCGTTGCTGCAGTTGCCGCGCGAGCAGGTCCGCGTGGTTTACCTCGACGGCGCGGGCTGCTACGGCATGAACGGCAGCGACGACGCGGCGGCCGAGGCGGCGATGCTCTCGCAGGCGGTGGGGCAGCCGGTGCGCGTGCAGTGGAGCCGCGAGGAGGAACTGGGCTGGGATCCCAAGGGTCCGCCGCAGCTGCTCGCGTTGCGCGCCACGCTCACGCCCGAGGGCCGCATCGACGCCTGGGAAACCGAGATGTGGCTGCCGCGCGCCACGGCCAACCTCGAGTGGATTCCGCTGCTGTCGCCGCTGGCCGCCGGCCTCAAGCAGCCCGTGGGACAGGCGGTCGGCCTCGTCACGCAGAACGGCGACCCGTCCTATCCCGCCAATGCCGTCAAGGTCCACGTGCACTGGCTCGGCGCCGCGCCGCTGCGGCCGTCCAACATCCGCGCCCCGGGCAAGGTCGCCAACTGCTTCGCCGTGGAGAGTTTCGTCGACGAGCTCGCATCGCAGGCCGGCGCCGACCCGATCGCGTTCCGCCTGCGCGACCTCGCCAACCCGCGCGGGCGCGAAGTGATCGAGCGGCTGGCGCGGCTGATGCCATGGTCGCCGCGGCCTTCGCCGCGTTCAGCCACGCCGCAGCGCCTGGCGAGCGGGCGCGGCATGGCCTACATCCACTACAAGCACAGCGAGACCTTCGTGGCCATCGGCATGGAGGTCGAGGTGGACCGTGGCAGCGGCGAGATCCGCGTGCAGCGCGTCGCCTGCGTCCACGACTGCGGGCTGATGATCAATCCGGACACCGTGCGCGCGCAGGTCGAGGGCAACATCCTGCAGACCCTGTCGCGCACGCTGCTGGAGGAAACGACGTTCGACGCCTCCCGCGTGACCAGCGTCGATTGGGCCAGCTATCGGCTGCTGCGCTATCCCGACGTGCCGGTGCTGGCCATCGAGCTGGTGCAACGCGTCAATGAACCGCCGCTCGGCGCGGGGGAAGCGGCCTCCAGCCCGGTCCCGGCGGCCCTGGCCAATGCCGTGTTCGACGCGACCGGCGTGCGCCTGCGCAGCGTGCCCTTCACGCGCGAGCGGGTGCGGCCGCTGTTCGCGTGATGCGCCGCCGGTTCAGTTGAACGAGAGCGAGTAGATCAGGTCGACGCCGGTGCGCTCTCCAGTTTCGGCGCGCAGCTTCAGAGTTCGCGTCAGGTCGTAGAACACCTGCAGCGTTCCCATCGCGCCCGACAGGCTGCGCTCATAGGCAGCGTAGACGTTGCGCCCGAAGCGCTTGCCCAGCGTCACCGCCGGTCCCTCGGGCCCGCTTCGACTGAACGAAAGTTCGTCCAGTCCCAGCGAAGCCACCACGCCGCCCTTGCCGCCGCCGCGGCGGCTGGCCAGCAACGCGACCGCCGCCTGCTGCAGCAGCGCGGCTTCGGCGCCGCCGTTGGCCGATGCGCGGCCCAGCACCAGCCAGGACAGCTTGTCGGCGTCGCCCATGTCCGGCTCGGCGTACAGGCGCACATAAGGCGCGAGCGGAGTGCCCGTGACCTGCACGCCGACGCGCTGCGTCACGTAGGGGCGGATCGCCAGGATGTCGAGCGACGGGTTGTCGATGGACCCGGTAAAGCGCAGCACACCGCGCTCGATTTCCAGGCGCTGGCCATACGCCTGGTACTCGCCGCCCTCGGCGCGAATGGCGCCGTTGAGCCGTGGCGCCCCGAGCGACTGGCCACTCAATGCAAGGGTGCCGCGCAAGTGGGTGTCGATGCCGTGGCCCTGCACCCGGAAGTCATCGCCCAGGTCGAGGTCGAGCGCCATCTTCAGCCGCTGGCTGCCCCTGGCCGGGGCCTGCTCGGCCGTACGTTCCTCGGTCTTGGTAACCGGGCCTTCTGCCCCGCGGACGACCACGTCGTCACCCAGGCGCGGCGCGGTTTCGTCCGGCAACACGATGCGGGCCTGGTCGATCTTGAGGTTGCCGGTGATTTCGGTGCCGCCGGCACTGACGCTGGCCGCCACATGCCCGGACACCGTGAGCTGGCGGTCCGATCGGATACTGGCGCGCAGCCGGGTCAATTGCGCGGCAACGCGGGCCTGCGGGCCGGCGGCGGTCCAGGCGCCTTCCCCAGTGGCCACGATGCTGCCGCCGACGGCCGCACCGCCGGCGCCGTGCAACATGAATTCGTCGATCAGCAGCCGCTGACCGTCCAGGCGCGCCCGCAGGCGGCCGCCCAGAAGCTCCACACCATCGACCACCGAACGCAGCGCCAGGTCGTCGGCGGCCAGGGTGCCGGCCAACCGCGGCTCGCCCCGGGTTCCGGCAATGGCGATGTCGGCGCCGAGCGATCCGCGCAGCCGCCAGCCCGGCGGCGCCAGCAACGACCAGACGCCGATGCTTGGCAGCTGGGCTTGCAGCGCGCCGTCGAGCGGCGCGGCGGCCGGCCAATTCCAGCCGGCGGCGCCCCCGCGCGTCAGCCGGGTGGCGATCCGCCCGTTCGCCGTGCCGCCACGCTCGCTGTCCCATTTCAGCGCCAGGGTCACGGCCTCGCCTTCGCTGGTCAGCGTCAGCCGGGCGTCCCGAACGCCCGCGCGCACCCGCGTCGAGGTCCCCTGGGCGGTTTCCGCCAGCAGCGTCACGTCGCCGCGGCTGCGTGCCAGCGTGGCGCGCAGCCGCGGCGTGGCGCCCAGGCTGGCATCCCACTGGGCGTCGAACACCATGTCGCTCC
>JAAOZX010000049.1 GCA_012274225.1 Comamonadaceae bacterium
AGCTGCATCCCATTTACATCTTTTAAAGCATCGCCCGACTGAGCGACACTCCCGGCCATGACCACGAATCCGACGCCGTTTCAGCAGCTGCGGCAGGCGGCCCTTGCGCAACCGGAACCGCAGCGCCTGCTGTTCGTGTTCGCCGCCGCCGAACTGCCCGATGATGCGAGCGCCGCGCAGCGCGAACGCTTTGCCGCTGGCCAGGGCGGCGCCCTGGTGCCGCTGGCCTGTGTCGACAAGAGCCCCGAAGCACTCGCCAGCTGGGAGGCGCTGGTGGCGGAATCGCGGCTCGCCAGTCCCCCCTGGCAAGTGGTCTTCATCGCCGGCCTGGCGGGCCAAGGCAACCGCGCGCCTTCGGCTCAAGCGGTCGACAGCGCGCTCGAGACGATGGTGGAAAACGTGCGCCAGGGGCGCTTTGACGGCTACCTGGCGCTGGATCCGGGCGGCGGGCCGCTGACCTTCTCCTGACTCGCCGCGATCGGGCCGCAATTCAGGCTCACCAGCACGAGAGAATCCGCAGAGGACGCAGAGAAAATCCGAGAGAGGAAGAACAACCATTGTTTGGCTGTTCCTCTGCGTCCTCTGCGTAACCTTTGCGCCCTCTGCGTTCAAGAAAACAGCAGATCGCCAGCCACCTCTCCGATGCGGCGTGCGGAAGCTAGATCCCCAGCGACTGAAAGATCGCCTCGACGCGCTTCGTCACGTCCGCGTCCATGGCGATCGGGCGGCCCCACTCGCGCTGGGTCTCGCCGGGCCATTTGCTGGTGGCGTCCAGGCCCATCTTGCTGCCCAGGCCGCTGACCGGCGATGCGAAGTCGAGGTAGTCGATCGGCGTGTTCTCCACCAGCATCGAGTCACGCGCCGGGTCCATGCGGGTGGTCATGGCCCAGATCACTTCGCGCCAGTCGCGCACGTCCACGTCGTCGTCCACCACCACGATGAACTTGGTGTACATGAACTGCCGCAGGTGGCTCCACACGCCCATCATCACGCGCCGGGCATGGCCGGGGTAGGCCTTGCGGATGCGCACCAGCGCCATGCGGTAGCTGCAGCCCTCGGGCGGCAGGTAGAAGTCGGTGATCTCGGGGAACTGCCGTTGCAACAGCGGGACGAACACCTCGTTCAGGGCCATGCCCAGCACCGCCGGCTCGTCCGGCGGCTTGCCGGTGTAGGTGGAGTGATAGATCGGGTCGCGCCGCAGCGTCATGCGCTCGACGGTGAACACCGGGAACCAGGCCTGCTCGTTGTAATAGCCGGTGTGGTCGCCGTACGGGCCTTCGAGCGCGTGCTGCCACCCGCTGGCGTGCTGCGGGTCGGGCTGGATGTGACCTTCCAGCACGATCTCGGCGGTTGCCGGGACGTTCAGGCCGCTGCCGAGCGCGCGCACGATCTCGGTTCGCGCGCCGCGCAGCAGGCCGGCAAACTGGTATTCCGAAAGGCTGTCCGGCACCGGCGTCACCGCGCCGAGCAGCGTGGCCGGGTCGGCGCCAAGCGCCACCGCCACCGGGAAAGGCTGGCCGGGGTTGGCGATGCAGTGATCGCGGAAATCCTGCGCGCCGCCGCGATGGGCCAGCCAGCGCATGATGACCTGGTTGCGCGAGAGCACCTGCTGGCGGTAGATGCCCAGGTTCTGCCGCGCCTTGTTCGGTCCCTGGGTGATCACCAGGCCCCACGTGATCAGCGGCGCCACGTCGCCGGGCCAGCAATGCTGAATTGGCAGGCGCGCCAGGTCGACGTCGGTGCCCTCCCACACCACTTCCTGGCAGGGCGCCGAACTCACCTCCTTGGGCGCCATGTTCCACAGCGTCTTGAGCAGGCTGCGCATGCCCAGCATCTCCTTGAAGCCCTTGGGCGGCTCGGGCTCCTTCAGCGATGCCAATGCCTCGCCGAACAGGCGCAGCTCGCGCAGGTCGGCGACGCCCATCGCGCGCGCCACCCGCGCCGGGGTGCCGAACAGGTTGCCCAGAACCGGCATGCCGTGACCGGTCGGCCGCTCGAACAGCAGGGCCGGACCGCCGGCGCGCAGCACCCGGTCGCACAGCGCGGTCATCTCCAGGTGGGGCGACACCGGCTGCGCGATGCGGCGCAGTTCGCCGGCCTGTTCCAGCTGGCCGATGAAGTCGCGCAGGTCGCGGTAGCCCACGGGTCAGGCCTGTTTCTGCGCTGCGTCAGGCATAGCGAGCCCTTCCCAGCGGGCCGACAGGCCGTGCGGGATGTCGAGCAGATCGAGTACCCGCGCCACGCTGGCATCCACGATTTCTGCCACGGACTGCGGCCGCAAATAGAACGCGGGCAGCGGCGGGGCGACGATCGCGCCCATCTCGGTCACGCTGACCATGTTGCGCAGGTGCGCCAGGTTGAGTGGCGTCTCGCGCACCATCAGCACCAGCCGGCGGCGCTCCTTGAGCATTACGTCGGCGGCCCGCGTGATCAGGTTGTCCGCCAGGCCATGCGCCACGGCCGCCAGGGTTCGCATCGAGCAGGGTGCGATCACCATGCCGGCGCTGCGGAACGAGCCGCTGGCGATGGCTGCGCCGATGTTGCGCACGTCGTGTACCTGGTGCGCCAGGGCCTCGATCGCGGCCGGGTCCAGGTCCTGCTCCTGTTGCAGGTTGCGCCAGCCGGCCTCCGAAACCACCAGGTGCGTCTCGATGCCGGGCGACTCGCGCAGCACCTCGAGCAGTCGGACGCCATACACGGCGCCAGTGGCACCCGAGATAGCGACGACGATGCGCCGTGCAGGGTTCGACGCGGCGGTCACGCTATGGCCTTCATGTTACGGGTTTCCCCCCGGATGGCGCGGCCCGATGCCGGCCGACCCTTGCCGGGGCGCCAGCCGTTCCAGCAGGCGACGCGGCATCCAGCGCTGGATTTCCAGCACCGGCATTTCGAGCGCGTCGAGCGCGTTCTTGACCACCAGCCCGAGCTCGGTGTCGCCCTCCATCGACAGCCGGCGGCTGAAGAACAACGTGTCCGGGTCTTCCCGGCGCTGCGCCAGCTGGAAGAAATCGTAGGACCCCGCGCTGATGGTGAGGTCGGCCGGCGCGCCGGCGCCGCAAGCGGCAAAGGCCTCGCCGTTCCAGGTGAAGTCGAAGGTCAGGCGGGCATCGCGCACATGAATGCGCAGCTTCTTGCCCAGCAGCATCTGGCGCACGTCGCCCTGCAACTGGCCGGCCAGGCCCAGGTTGAGCGCGGTGACCAGCATGACCGAGCCGGGATAGGCCGGCAATCGCGCCAGCAGCGCGCCCAGCGGGCGCGGCACGGCGAAGTTGGGGAGGGGTTGCATTGGGATGTCTCCGGTGCGGCGCTTCAGGCCACGTGAAACAGGACGGCGAAAAAGTGGCAGGCGCTGCCGCCCAGCACGAACAGATGCCACAGGCCGTGGCCATGGCGCACCCTGTGATCGGTGGCATAGAAAGCGATACCCCCGGTGTAGAGGGCGCCGCCGGCAGCCAGCCAGGCGAAGCCCGCCGGGGTGAGCGCCAGCCACAGCGGCACGATCGCCACCAGGGCCAGCCAGCCCATGACCAGATAGAGAACCAGCGACAGCACGCGCTTGTCCTTGGCCAGCCAGATTTCCTGGACGATGCCCAGCAGCGCCAGCGACCACACGGCGCCCAGCAGCGACCAGCCCCAAGTGCCGCGCAGCGACACCAGCGCGAACGGCGTATAGCTGCCCGCGATCAGGAGGTAGATGCTGCAATGGTCGAACTTGCGCAGGACCTTCTTGGCCCGCCCGCGCAGGCTGTGATAAAGCGTCGAGAACACGTACACCCCGACCAGCATCGCCCCGTAGACGCTGAAGCTCACGATCTTCCAGGGATCACCCACGCGGGCGGCCAGCACCACCAGCACCGCAGTGCCGGCTATGGCAAGAGCGGCCCCGATGAGGTGGCTGATGCTGTTGAAGCGCTCCCCGACATACATAAACAAGGATCAGGCGGCGACGCCTTGCTCCAGCCCGGGACGGCCGTGCCAGTAGCCGTTGCAGCCGGGCCCCGGCATCAGGCTCTGCGAGCGGGCGAGTGCGGCTTGCGGTGAAACAACGTGGCGCCGCGCCTCGTCGAACAAGGCGATCACATCCTGGGTGTGGTTGGCCTGCGGGCTGATGCGAACCAGGTCGACGCCAAGCTCGGCCATGTCGTCGAGTTCATCGACCAGGTTGTAGACCCGCGCCGATTGCGTCTGCGTTCCATTGAGAACCAGGAATTCCTCGCTCTCGCGCGTCTTGAGCAGCAACCCATCCGGGTGGTCCATGCAGCTGAAGCGGCAATCGTCCTTGGGCAGGTCACGGTGCCGCGCGGTGAAACAGCGCGCGGAGAACGCCAGCGGCATGCGACCGTAGGCGAACACCTCGGTTTGCAGTCCGGCCGGCCGGCCCTGTTGCAGGATGGCGAGGTCGTCGCGCTTCATCTCGAGCGGAATCACCCAGCGCATGGCGCCGAGCGACGCCATCCATTGCAGACTGGGCTGGTTGTACAGATTCAGGTGCGGCCCGGCCACGAACGGCGCCTTGCCGGCGAGCATGTGCACCGCGCCCATGTCGTTGGCCTCCACCGTGTATTCGCCGTTGGCCGCGATCTTGTGCATGGTGGCGACGTCGCTGCCCGACTCGAGCAGCACCTGTGTCGACAGCACCACCTCCTTGCCGGCCTGGCGCAATTGCGCGGCGATTTCCAGCCAGTCCGCCAGACGCAGTTCGTGGCGGCGCGAGCAGACGGCTTCGCCGAGGTAGACCACGTCGACCGGCGTTGTCGCCAGGGTCTCGTAGAAGCGGAAGACGGTATTGCGCGGCCAGTAGTACAGCAGCGGGCCCAGTGCGATTTTCATGATGCGGGCGCCCCTACTTCCAGGGCCGGTGGTAGGCACCCAGGGTGTGCTGCTGGCCCTCGGCCACCTGGTCCAGGCTGGCCATCCAGGTGCGCTTGGGCGAATAGCGATGCGGGCTGGCCTGGCACTGGTCGATCGCTTCGCGCCAGACCTTGGTCACCTGGGCCACATAGGCCGGGCTGCGCTGGCGGCCCTCGATCTTGATCGCCCGCACGCCCATCTTGAACAGCTGCGGCAGCAGTTCCAGGGTGTTCAGGCTGGTGGGTTCCTCGATGGCGTAATAACTTTGTTCCTGGGCCACATCGAAGCGGCCCTTGCACAGCGTCGGGTAGCCGGCGTTCTCGCCGTGGGCGTAGCGGTCGATCAGCACGCCGTTCAGGCGCGACTCCAGCCCGCGCGGCGTTTCCTGCCAGCGCACGGCCTTGGCCGGCGAGCACACGCCGTGGGTGTTGGGCGATTCGCCCGTGACATAGGACGACAGCGCGCAGCGGCCTTCGACCATGACGCAAAGGCTGCCGAAGCCGAACACTTCGACCTCGACCGCCGACTTGTCGATCAGCTGCTGCACCTGCACCAGCGAAAGCACCCGCGGCAGCACGGCGCGAACCACGCCGAACTGCTCGCGGTAGAAATTGATCGCCTCGTAGTTGGTGGCCGAGCCTTGCACCGACAGGTGCAGGCGCAGTTGCGGATGAGTCTTGGCGGCGTACTGCATGAGGCCGGGGTCGGCCATGATCACCGCGTCCACCGACAGGTCCACGGCCTTGTCGATCGCACTGCGCCACAGTTCGGGACTGGCCGCCTGCGGATAGGTGTTGATCGCCATGAATACCTTGCAACCGCGCTCGTGTGCGTAGCGGATGCCGGTCGCGATCGCCGCTTCGTCGAAATTCAGGCCGGCGAAATTGCGCGCGTTGGTGGCGTCGCGCAGGCCCAGGTAGACGCAGTTGGCGCCGTTGTCCACGGCGGCGCGCAGGGCCGGCAGGCTGCCGGCGGGGCAGACCAGGTCGGGCGGGCTGGCGGGACTGGAAGATGTCAGTTGAGTCACGGGCCCGACCATACCCCCCG
>JAAOZX010000305.1 GCA_012274225.1 Comamonadaceae bacterium
GACAAGGCTCTGGTACATCGACTCGGCCGCGGCGTACCAGACCTTGTACGAGGCGCTCACGACGCTCGCGCGGCTGTTCGCGCCGATGCTGCCGTTCCTCGCCGAGTCGATGTACCAGAAACTTGTCCGGGCGACGCGCCCCGGCAGCGAGGCCTCGGTCCAGGACCCGCAATTCCAGGGCGCGATGGTGGCGGTGCGCCAGCAGGACTGGCAGCAGGTGGTGGCGAAGATGGGTGCCTACACCCAGCGCGACCCCGGCAATGCCGATGCCTGGAACGAGCTGGGCCACGCGTACCGCAAATTGGGCCAGTTGGACCCGTCCCTCAAAGCCTACGGCAAGGCGCTCGCCATCAACCCGAACCACAAGGGTGCCCACGAGTACCTGGGCGAGGCCTACCTGCAGATGGGCGACCTGGCGCGGGCCGAACAGGAGCTCAAGGTGCTGGACAAGCTCTGCTTCTTCTCGTGCGAGGAATTCAGAGACCTGAAGGCGGAGATTTCCGCATTCAAGACCAAGCAGGCGAAGGCCGGGTCCTGAGAACTCGCGCGTGATGGGCCGGTTGCGCAACACCAGCGAGCGCTTCGGCGCACCGGCCATCGCGCTGCATTGGGCAATGGCGCTGCTGCTGCCTGGCTTGATCGCATCCGGGCTGTACATGGCCAGCATGCCCGATGTCGGCTTTGACACCCGCAAGATCGTCCTGATCCTGTATCACAAGGAGGTCGGCATCCTGGCGCTGGCCCTGGCCCTGTTGCGGCTGGCCTGGCGTGTGGGCAACACCTTGCCGGCGTTGGTCGAGACCCTGCCCCGCTGGCAGCAGGTGAGCGCACGGCTGGTCCACCTGTGCTTTTACGCGCTGATGGTGGCCCTTCCGGTGACCGGCTGGCTGATGTCCTCGGCCGGCGGCTTTCCGGTGTCGTTCCTCGGCCTGTTCGAGCTGCCGGACCTGATCGCGCCCAGCGATTTCCGCTTCCACGGCCTGATCGAGATCCACCAGTGGCTGGGATATGCACTGCTGGCCTTGACGCTGGTTCACGCTGCAGCGGCGCTGCGGCACCACTTCCTGCTGGGCGACGCCACGCTGAAAAAGATGCTTCCGGGCGTGAGCTCGCAGGGCGCGGCATTTGATTGACGACGGCCGAGCTCCATCACCTTCGCCAAAGCCGACCGGGTGGTTCGGGCGGCGCTTCAGCGCGCAGTTTCAACGGCGAACCGAGCCACCTCGAGCAAAGCCTCGGCCGTCGCGGCATTGGCTGCGGCTATGCAGGCTTCCGGCGTGCGCTGTCGCAAGGGCTCGCGCGCCGCGACTTCGCGGGTCGCGACGACGCGGCCGCTCGCGCCATCAATCAACTGCAGTCGCAACGAGAGCCGCAGCACGGCCGGGTCGGCCGTGAAATCGGCGAGCAGCTCGCCAACTTCAGTTCGCAAGCCCCAACCATAGGGCCCCGAATAGGGCGGCGTCGCCACCGCGCTGAACGAGCCCGTGTCCTGCAGCGTCTTGACCAGCAGCGGCTGCAGCATCTGAGCCGGCGTCTCGGCCCACTCGATACGGCTGAAGTAGTCGACCTCATGGGCCTGGACCTGATAGGCCATGCGCACGGTGTCGTACAGCGGCCGGCTGCGCGGCGCGAACACCAGCAGCGCGGCCGCGCCCGGGCTTGCGCGCGGCACCTGCGCCGGCAACTGGGTGAGCAGCGCCTTGCGCGGCTCCGCCGCCGGCGACTGCAGCGCGCAGCCGGCCGACAACGCCAATGTCAGCACGATGACCAGCAGGGCTGCGGCCGGACGGCGACCGCAATCGCTCATTGCGCCTCGCCTGGCCCGAGCCGGTTGGCAGTACCCCGAAGGAGGACGGAGGGATCACGCTCGATCCGCGCCGTGGCATCCCGCAATGAAGTGGACAACCGGTTCAGGTTGGAGACCGCCTCGTAGGCCTCGGGCAGCACCTGGGTCTGCAGGGCCCGCGCGGTGTCGGTGCCGGATTCGAGCAGGGGCTGCAGGCGGCTCGCGGCCTGCTGGGCCTGCGCATCGAGCGCGGTGGACAGCCGATCGAGGCTGGAAAAGGCCTGGTAGGCCTTGGGCACCAGCTGGTTCTGCATGGCGTTGGCGCTCTGCGTGCTCGAATCGAGCAGCGGGCCCAGGCGGGCCGTTGCGCGCTCGGCGTTCGCGAGGATGGTGTTCATTCTTTCGGTGTTGGCGTCCAATGTTCGCGCAACCTTCTGCATGCTGTCCAGCGATTCCTTGACGGACGCCAGGGTCCTGGCGTCCAGCGCCGCCTGCAACAGCCGGGTCATGGACTGGACGTTCTGGTTGACCTGATTCATCGTCGTGTCCATATTGACCGAGCGCGACGCTGCCGTGCGCAGTTGCGGATAGCCGGCGGACGCGACTGCCACCGGCTGCGCCGGGCTGCCGTCGTCTTCCAGCGCCACATAGACGTAGCCGGTGAACCCCTTGCTCGCCAGCCCGCGCGACGTGATGGTGGCGACCGTGGCCGAGCTGATGGGTGCGTCCTTGCGGATGTGCAGCACCACCCGCACCGATGCCGGGCCGGTCAAATCGACCCGCACCACCCGGCCCACCTCGACGCCGTGGAATTCGACCGGCGCGTCCTCGATCAGCCCGGACACGGTGTCATGGGTGCGCAGTTCATAGCTGATGTAGCGGCTGGACGCCACGAAGGACCAGGCCAGCGCGAGTGCCCCGGCCAGCAGCACGATGGCCGCGAAAATCCACCGGGCCTGGCTTTCCACACTGCGGCCGCGCCTGGGCACATCCCCTGCCAATTGGATCATTGCCGCACCCCGCCTAAATAGGCGTTAGTCCGCGTGACCGTGCCTTAGGTTCAATTCGGCCGTTTGACAGGGCACGGTCCAGCCCTCAGACTGCCGGGCCAGCTAGGAGGGCCATGAGCGCAACCATCCATTTCGACAGCGAACCCGAAACCGGCTTCGACGAACGCTGCGCACGATCGGCGTCGGCGTTGCGCGAGCTCGGCGTGGGCCCCGGCGATGTGGTCGCCCTGATGCTGCAGAACGAGCCGCTGTTGCTGGAACTCATGTTGGCGGCGCGCCAGGTCGGCGCCTACTTTTGCCTGGTCAACTGGCACTTCAAGGCCGGCGAGGTCGGCCACATCCTCGCCGACAGCGGCGCCAAGGTCCTGGTGGTCCACACGCATCTGGTGGACACGATCCGCGAAGGGCTGACGCCCGGGCTGCGGGTGTTCGTGGCCGCCCCGCGCGAGCGCACCTGCGTCGCCTTCGACCTGCACGGACCGTCGACGCGGGTTGCAGCCGGCCAGGAGTCCTGGGAAACCTGGCGCGATGCCCGGCCCCGGGCTGCGGCGGCCATGGACCGCCCGGGCAGCGCGATGCTCTACACCTCGGGCACCACCGGCCAGGCCAAGGGCGTGCGGCGCATGCCGGCCACGCCGGAGCAGGCCGAAGCGGTGGCGCGGACCACCCGCATCGCGCTGGGGATCCAGCAGGGCATGCGCGCGCTGGTCAGCGCGCCGATCTATCACGCGGCGCCGGCCAGCTACGTGGTCCAGGCTGCCCTGCACGATGCGAACCTGTGGATCGCGCCGCGGTTCGACGCGCAAGAAACGTTGCGGCTGATCGAATCGCAGCGACTGTCCCATGCCTACCTGGTGCCGACCATGTTCCGGCGCCTGCTGCATCTGCCGCCCGAAGTGCGAGGCGCCTACGACCTGTCGTCGCTGCGCTTCATCGCCTGCACCGGCGCGCCCTGCCCGGCCGAAACCAAGCAGCGCATGATCGAATGGTGGGGCCCGGTCATCAGCGAAAGCTATGCCGCCAGCGAACTGGGCTACGTCACCCACATCGACAGCGTCGACGCGCTGCGCAAGCCCGGCTCGGCCGGTCGCGCGATTCCGGGCACCCGGCTCAAGATCGTGTCGGAGTCGGGGCAGGAACTGCCCACAGGCGAGGTCGGCCTGATCTACGCGCGCAACGCCGGCGTGCCCGATTTCACCTACAGCAACAACGACAAGGCGCGCAGCCAGATGGAACACGATGGCCTCTGGGGCCTGGGCGACATGGGTTACCTCGACTCTGAAGGCTTTCTGTTCATCGTCGACCGCAAGTCCGACATGGTGATCTCGGGCGGCGTCAACATCTATCCCGCCGAGATCGAGGCGGTGCTGGTTCAGATGCCGGGCGTGGCCGATGGCGCGGTGTTTGGCGTGCCGGACGAGGAATTCGGCGAGGCGCTGCTGGCGGTGGTGCAACCGGCGCCTGGCGCGCAACTGAATGCCGAGGCCGTGCAGTCCTGGCTGCACGAACGGCTGGCCAACTTCAAGGTGCCGCGCCGCGTCGTGTTCCAGGAGGAATTGCCGCGCGAGGAGACCGGCAAGATCTTCAAGCGCAAGCTGCGCGAGCCGTACTGGGCCGGAGCCAACCGCCGCGTTTGATCACTCAGAAAAATCCCCGGGGGATTTTTCTGAGTCGGTCTGATTAGCACAGTGAGGACCGGCAGAGCCGTATCCTCACTGCGAGAGCGACTGCGCTGCATGTTATTGCGCGCAGTCAGTGCCACTGCGTGGGGGCCGAGGTAAATCGCCCCAGCGATTTCAGAGTCAAGCCCCGGCCACTACGCCCGCGTCGTGCAGGCGGCCGATGGCCGCGCCGTCCAGGCCCAGCACCTCGTGCAGCACTTCGTCGGTGTGGGTTCCCAGCAAGGCAGCCGGCGTCGTCGCCTGTCGCTCCATCTCCGGCACACGCACGGCCGAACCGGCCGCCAGATGCGGGCCCAGGCCGGGCGTGTCGATCCGCTCGAACACCGGGTTGGCGGTACTGACGCGGGAATCGTTGGCGAGCAACTCGGTCACGGTGCTGTAGCGGCCCCAGCAGACCTTGTGCTGCTCCAGCACCGCCTCGGCGTCGGCCCGGGTGCGCGCGGCGAACCAGGGTTCGAGCAGCGCTGCGATGGCGTCGCGGGCTTCGAAGCGCTGCGCCTCGTCGCCGAAGTCCAGCCCCATGCGCTTTTCCAACTCCGCGATGGCGTTGGCGATGCCGCACGCCTGCACCAACGACTTCCACTGGTTGGCCGATATCGCCGCCACCATGATGCGGCCGCCATCGGCAGTTCCGAAGTCGCGGCCAAACGCGCCGTAGATGTGGTTGCCGATCGAGGGCCGGTCCTGGCCCAGCAACTGCGCCTCCGGCAGGACGCCCA
Source organism: Comamonadaceae bacterium (assembly GCA_012274225.1). Classification (GTDB taxonomy): domain Bacteria; phylum Pseudomonadota; class Gammaproteobacteria; order Burkholderiales; family Burkholderiaceae_C; genus Ramlibacter. Next base: position 5,198 of record JAAOZX010000305.1, read on the forward strand.
GATGCGACAACATGCTGAACGCGACGTCGGACAGCGCCAGCTTCAACTGCGCCCCTTCTCCGCTGCGCTGGCGCCGGTTGACCGCGGCCACGATGGCAAACGCCGCCTGGTAGGCGCAGGCGATGTCCCAGGCCGGCAGCACATGATTGACCGGCTGCTGTACCGAACCGCCGCCGGTCACGGCCGGATAGCCGGTGGCGCAATTGACGGTGTAGTCCACTGCCGTCGAGCCGTCTGCATTGCCCTGGATAGTGCAACTGATGATGTCGGGACGCCGCAGCGCCAGCAGATCGTGGGCCAGCCAGGGCGTACCGATGTTGGTGAGCAGCACCCCGCAGTTGGGCCCGGGTGCCGTCGCCAGCGCCTGCACCAGTTCGCGGCCCTGGGGCTGGCGCAGGTCGATGGCGATGGAGCGCTTGCCCTTGTTCAGCGCGGTCCAGTACAGGCTGCGGCCGCTTGCCGGCATGCGCGGCAGCCGGGCGTAGTCGATGCCCCCGCCGATCATGTCGACGCGGATGACCTGCGCGCCGAACTGCGCC
>JAAOZX010000050.1 GCA_012274225.1 Comamonadaceae bacterium
GAGGAGCTGGAGCTCGACCCCGGCCAGGTGGTGATGGAACGCGCCACCACGGCCCGCAGCCCCGACGAGGCGGTGACCTCCGGCAGCCTGTCGATCCAGCATTCCGGCACCGCCCTGCGCTACGCCGCTGCCCATCTACGCGAAGCCTGTCGCACCCGCTGCGCCGAGGAATGCGGCGTGCTGCCCGGTGCCGTGCATCTGGAGTTCGGCAAATTCCGTGCCGAAGGCAGCCGGGACCGCGTCAGCTACGGCCACCTGATGGACCCGGCCATGCTGGTGACCCCCATCGATCCGGCGCACCTGCAGCCGCGCGCCGGCCGGCCCTCGGCCCTGGGCCGGGTGCCGCGGCCCGACATCGCCGACAAGGTGTTCGGCGAGTTCGAGTACCTCCACGACATGGCGCTCCCCGGCATGCTCCACGGCCGGGTGTTGCGGCCAAAAACCTTGCAGGCCGAGGTGGACGGCGCGGTGCTGCAGGAGCTGTTGAGCGAACTGTCGGCCGTGCCCGGCGTGATCAAGGTGATCCACGACGGCATGCTGGTGGGCGTGCTGGCCGAATCGGAATTCGCGCTGTCGCAGGCCGCGAAGAAGGTGGATGCCGACGAGCTCTGGTCCGGCGAAGCGGACGTTCCCTTCCCGGGCAAGCTCGCCGCCTGGCTGCAATCCCAGCCGCTGGACACGTTGGTGATCGTCGACCAGCAACCGCCGGGTCACGCGCCGACCCCGCATCGGGTGTTCAGCGCCAGCTTCGAGCGCCAGTACCTGCAACATGCGTCGATCGGGCTGTCGTGCGCGATCGCCCAGTGGATGAACGGGCAATTGCAGGTCTGGACCCACAGCCAGGGTATCTACAACCTGAGGCGCGACCTGGCGCTGGCCTTCGACCTGTCCGCCCAGGCCGTCACGGTTTGCCATGCCGACGGCGCCGGCTGCTACGGCCACAACGGCGCCGACGACGTGGCTTTCGACGCGACCTGGCTGGCCCGTCAGGCCGGCAGCGCCGCGGTGCGGGTGCAGTGGACGCGGCAGCAGGAGATGGCCAACTCGCCGCTGGGTGCCGCGATGACGGTGCTGGTGGAAGCCGGCGTCGACGAAAGCGGCAACCTGCTGACCTGGACCCAGGAGGTCTGGAGCCAGGGCCATGGCACCCGCCCAGGCCGCGGCAAGGCGCCGGCCCTGCTGGGCGCCTGGCAAACCGCGAAGCCGGCGCCGGTCACCATGGCGGTGAATGCCGCGCCGGCCAGCGGCGGCGGGTCGGACCGCAACGCCACGCCACCCTACGTCATCCCCGAAGTCCACGTGATCAACAACCGGGTGCTGGCCATGCCGCTGCGCGTGTCGGCGCTGCGCTCGCTGGGCGCCCATGTGAACGTGCTGGCGACGGAATCCATGATCGACGAAGTCACCACCAGCCTGGGGCGCGATCCGCTCGAATACCGGCTGGCGCACCTGAAGGACGATCGCGCCAAGGCGGTGCTGCAGGAAGTGGCTCGAATCTCCGGCTGGCACGATGAGCCCGAAAACGCCGAAGAAGGCTTCGGGCGCGGCCTGGCCTTTGCCCGCTACAAGAACACCGGCGGCTACTGCGCCGTGGTGGCGGAGCTGGTGATGGAAGAAGAGGTGAAACTGCGCACGCTCTACGTCGCGGCCGACCTGGGCCTGGTGGTGCATCCCGACGGCGCGCGCAACCAGCTCGAAGGCGGCGCCGTCCAGGCGGCCAGCTGGACGCTGCGCGAAGCGGCGCAGATCGGGCGCGACGGCATCCGCTCCGACGACTGGGAGTCCTATCCCATCTTCAATTTCAGCGACGTGCCGCCGGTGGAGGTTGCGATCATCGATCGCCCCGATTCGCCCTCGCTGGGCGCGGGCGAGTGCAGCGCGGGACCGACCGCGGCGGCCATCGCCAACGCGATCCACGCCGCACTGGGCGTGCGCATCCGCGCCATGCCTTTCACGGCGGAAAACCTCGAGAAGCTGGTGCAGTCCGACGGCGCCGGATCCGACCTGTTTTGAATCAAATCATCTGGAGTAACCCATGACCGTGGTGAACGTGTTGAGCGGAGGCGCGGCTGCGGCCGTGGTCAAAGGCGTGCAGGGGCAATTCGAGCGCGAGACGGCAAGCACGATCAACGGCATCTTCAGCGCCGTCGGCGAGATGCGCGACCAGCTGGTGGCCGGCGCGCCGTGCGACGTGGTGATTCTCACCAAGCCGCTGATCGGCAAACTGATCGAATCGGGCCATGTGATGGCCGGCAGTGCCAGATCGCTCGGCCTGGTGAAGACCGGCGTCGCTGTGAAGGCCGGCACCCGGCATCCGAAGATCGGCAATCGCGAAGAACTGGCTGCGGCGTTCCGCGCCGCCAACGCGATCTTCCACCCGGACCCGGACAAGGCCACCGCCGGCATCCACTTCATGAACGTGCTCAAGGCGCTGGGCCTGGACCAGGCGCTGAAGGGCAAGCTGCGGCCCTACCCCAACGGCGCCACCGCAATGGGCGAGATGGCCCGATCCAGCGAGCCGAATCTGATCGGCTGCACCCAGGAGACCGAGATCAACTACACGCCCGGGGTCGAGCTGGTCGGCTCGCTGCCCCGGGAGTTCGAACTGGCGACCGACTACACGCTGGGCATCTGCGCGAAAGCCCTGCAACCCGAGCTGGCGCGCAAGCTCGCGGGCTTGCTGGCCGGGCCGGCGAGCGAGGCCGTGCGGCGCCAGGGCGGGTTTGCGTTCTGAGTGCCGCCGCGGCCGCGGCAGCATGATTCACTCGTGCCGCAGGGCCTCGATCGGATCCATGCGGGCGGCACGCCGCGCCGGGAAATAGCCGAACAGCACCCCGATGCAGGCGGAGAAGACGAACGACAGCAGATTGATCGTGGTGTCGAACAGGAAGGGCACACCCATCCACTGCGCGCCCCCGATGGACATGCCGGTGGCGAGAACGATGCCGACGATGCCGCCCAGCGAGGCCAGCACCACCGCCTCGATCAGGAACTGCATCAGCACTTCGCGCTCCAGGGCGCCGATGGCCAGCCGCAGGCCGATCTCGCGGGTGCGTTCGGTCACGCTGACCAGCATGATGTTCATGATGCCGATGCCGCCCACCAGCAGGCTCACCGCGGCCACGGCACCCAGCAGCGTGGTCATCACCTTCGTGGTGCCCGACAAGGTGTCGGCCAGCTGCTGCGTATCCAGCACGTTGAAGTTGTCATCCTCGCCCTGGGCGAGCTTGCGGCGCTCGCGCAGCAGCTGCGCCAGGCTGGCCTTGATGCGGGTGCTGTCGCTGCCGTCCTGCATCGACACCAGCAGCGTGGCCACCTTCAGGCTGCCGGTGACGCGGCGCTGCAGCGTGTGCAGCGGCACCAGCACCAAGTCGTCCTGGTCGTTGCCCATGGCGCCCTGCCCCTTGGAGGCCAGCACGCCGATCACGGTGCACGAGAACTGCTTGACGCGCAGCGCCTCGCCCAGCCCGCGCGTGCCGCCGTAGATTTCGCGGCGCACCCTCTCGCCGACGATGCAGACGGCGCCGCCCGCCTGCAGCTCCTCGTCGGAGAACTTGCGCCCCGACGCCAGCTTCCAGTTGCCGGTGTCGAACCAGGCATTGCTGCTGCCGGTGACGCTGGTGACCCAGTTGCGCCCATTGCCCACCACCGTGACGCCGGCGCGTCCTTCCGGCGCCACCGCCGCCACGCCGCCGATCTGCGACAGGATGGCGCCGGCATCGGCCTCCTTGAACTGCGGCGTGCTGCC
>JAAOZX010000306.1 GCA_012274225.1 Comamonadaceae bacterium
CAGAGCTAGCGGATGGGCATTCCGAGCAATTGCTCGTAGGACAGTGCCCAAGCCGACTGTCCGTCACTTGCAGAGTTCAAAACGCCGGCAGTCCGTATCGGATGTTCTGGATCAAAGGTGCTTTCCCGCCAGGGCATCCCGCACCCGGGCCGGCGTCATCGGCAGCCGGGTCATCCGAGCGCCGGTGGCGTCGAACACGGCATTGGCCATCACCGCGCCGGTGGTCGTGATGGACGGCTCGCCGCCGCCTTGCGGCGCCATCTCGTCGTTGCGCACCAGCACCGCCTCGATGCGAGGCGCGCCGCTGAACCGGGTGATCCCATAGGTGTCGAAATTGCGGTCCAGCACCTGACCGCCGTGAAAGCGCAGCTCCTCGCTGAAGACGTAACCCAGGCCCATGGTCAGCCCGCCTTCGATCTGCATCCTGGCGCCGACCGGGTTGACCACGATCCCCATGTCCTGGGCGCAGACGATGCGCTGCACCTTCACCTTGCCGCTCGCCACGTCCACCTTGACTTCGGCAATCGTGGCGACATGGGTGCCCGCATCCACGCTGCAGGCGACGCCGAAGCCGCGCTTCGATGGGCCGGCGGCCGCTTTCCAGCCGAACGCGTCGGCCGCGGATTGCAGCACCCGACGCATCCGCGCATCGCCAAGATGGCGCAGCCGGAACTCGATCGGATCGACGCCGGCCGCGCTGGCCATCATGTCGATCTGCGATTCCACCGCGAACACGTTCATGTTCGCCCCCGGCGCGCGCCACGGCCCGACTGCGAACGGATGCACGCTCACCGTGTCGGTCTCGGCTGCGAACGATGTGCGGCCGACCAGCCGGATTCGCTTGTTCGGTATCTCGTAGAGGAGTGCGGAGCCGCGCTCGCCCGCCGCGTACACGACGCTGTCCCACAGCGTGATCCGGCCCTTGCCGTCGATGCCGGAGACGATCTTGACCACGGCGGCGGGATCGAAAGTGTCGTAGAAGAATTCTTCGGCGCGGGTCTGCGCCACCTGCACCGGCTGGCCGATCGCCTGCGACAGCCGCGCCGCCTCGACGGCCTGCATGCTCGCGCTCTTGCCGCCGAAGCCGCCGCCGACATAGGGCGTGATCACGCGCACGTCCTGCGGTGGCAGCTTGAGCGCCTGCGCCACGAGGTCGCGGGTGGGGAAGGGCGTCTGGGTCGATGCCCACACCGTGGCCTTGCCGTTCTTCACGTCGGCCAGCGCCGTGTGGGTTTCGATCGGGGCATGGGCGACGTAGCCCTTGCGGTAACTGTTCTCGAACACCCGCGCCGCGCCAGCGCGTGCGGCCCGAACGTCGCCGCGGTCGACGGCCGTCTTCTGGTCGGTGGCCGTGTTGACCAGGTGGTCGAAGATGTTCTCCGGATCCAGTTTCGCCTCGGTGGGCAGCCATTGCGCCTTGATGCGCTCGAAGGCGAGGCCGGCGGCTTCGGGGTCGGGGTGCAGCACGGCCAGCAGGTCGCCATCCCTGACCAGGCGGGCCCCGGGATAGGCTTCGGCGGCGGAGCTGTCGGCCTGCAACAATCGCGCCCCGTGCGCCGGCGGCCGCAGTATCCGTGCATAGAGCATCCCGGGCAGCCGGATATCGCCTGCGAACTTCGCGGCGCCCGTCACCTTCTCGACGCCGTCCAGGCGCGCCGGCGAGGTGCCCATCACGCTGAACTGCGAGGCCGCGCGCAACACCGCCTTTTGATCGACGACCTTGGCGATCTTCGCGCCGCGCGAGAGTTCGCCATAGCTCAGCTTGCGTCCGGGCTCGCCGATCACCGACACCACGCCATCCCTGCTCACCAGCTTGTCCGGCGCAACGCCAAGGCGCTCGGCCGCCAGCGCCAGCAACGTCAACCGGGCCTGGGCCCCGGCCGCGCGCAGAGCAGGCCCGAACATCCTCGTGGTGAGCGAACCGAAGGTGCCCATGTCCCAGGGGCAGCGGTCGGTATCGCCCAGCACCATGTCGATGTCGGCCAACGCCACGCCCAGCTCCTCAGCCAGCATCTGGGCCTGCGAGGTCAGCACGCCCTGGCCCATTTCGATCTTGCCGGAGAAGACGGTGACCCGGCCGTTGTTGCCGATCACGAGATAGGCGTTGAAGTCCTCCGGATACAGGCGTCGCCCGCCTTGCGCCAGCAGCGACGCCGGCTCCAGTGCCACCAGCACCGCGATGCCGCCGCCCACCCGGCCGAAGAACTCGCGGCGGCTGAGACCCGCAGACGTCTTCATGCCGGACCTCCGTTCTGGCGGCCTGCGGCCTCAATCGCATCGACGATCCTCTGGTGCGCACCGCAACGGCACAGGTTGGGCTCCATGTGGGCCGCGATCTCGTCGCGCGAGGGCCGCGGGTTGCGACGCAGCAGTACGTAGGCCGACATGAGCATCCCGGGGGTGCAGTAGCCGCATTGCACCGCGCCCTGCGCGACGAACGCCTGCTGCAGCGGATGCAGCACCTCGCCGCGGGCCAGGCCCTCGACGGTGAGCACCTCCTTGCCCGATGCTGCCTTGACCGGGGTCACGCAAGATCGCACCGCCTTGCCGTCGACCAGCACGGTGCAGGCGCCGCACAGCCCCTCACCGCAACCGTACTTGGTGCCGGTCAGTTCCAGCTGGGTGCGCAGCGCCCACAGCAGCGAACGCTCGTCGTCGATCTCGAGCGTGGCCGGGCGGCCGTTGAGCTGGAAGCGCAAGGTCTTGTTCATGGCGCCCTCCCAAGGCAATCCATCCTGCGCCCGAAGTCGCGAGGCGGTCAATGGGACAGACGTCAACCTCGCGACTCAAGCCCCGACCCGCACGGGTCCATTCGGCCCGCCCGCAGACGCGCTTGTTTCATTCTGAGAAAATCAGCTGAACCGTCAATTGAAGTCCGCCATGCCCCTGCCTGCCCCGCACGCCCGAACCCACCTGCACACGCGCGCCGTCGAGTACCGCGGCTACCACCGCGAGGACGGCCTGTGGGACATTGAAGCCGAGATGACTGACACCAAGACCTACGCCCTGGATCGCGCCGAGCGCGGGCCGATGCCGCCCGGAACGCCCATCCACGGCATGGCGATCCGCGTCACCGTCGATGACGGCCTGACGATCCGCGAAATCGCCAGCTCATCGGATCACACCCCGTTCAATGAGTGCTCCCAGGGCGCCGAGCCGATGCAGCGCATGGTCGGCGTGACCATGGGCCCGGGCTGGCGCCAGGCCATCGAAAAGGCACTCGGCGGCATCCGCGGCTGCACTCATTTGCGAGAGTTGCTGTTCAACATGGCCACCGCCGCCTACCAGACCATTCCGTCATATCAGCACCGCCTGCGCCGGCTGGCCGGGAAGCCGGAAGTTGAAGGCGACAAGCCGCCCTACCACCTGGGCAAGTGCATTGCCTGGGACTTCGACGGACCGGTGGTGCTGCGCCACCACCCCAAGTTCGCCGGCTGGCAGCCGCTCAAGCGCAGGGTCTGAGGCGGCAAACACCTGGGCTTTGCGGCTCGCATCTCGACGGCAAGGTCGCGGTCGGCGGGGCTGCGCTTTGCAGACACGATGTTGGTGCGCGCATTCCCGTGGTCATGCAGTCGGCTGTCGCGGCCGGGGGTGCCCGGCGCCGGCAATTAAACTACTGGGTTACCGGAGACTCGAATGATCACGCTGCACGGCCTCGCTCTTTCCAACTACTACAACAAGGTCAAGCTCGCCCTGCTCGAAAAGGGTGTCCCCTTCACCGAGGAGAAGGTGGCAACCCACAGCAAGGACGAAGCCGTGCTGAGCGCGTCGCCGCTGGGCAAGATCCCGTTCATCACCACCGGCCAGGGCGGGCTGTGCGAGAGCCAGGCCATTCTCGAGTGGCTCGAAGCCACCTACCCGCAGCCGCCGCTGCTGCCCGCCGATCCGTACGCCGCCGCCAAGGTGCGCGAACTCGTCACCTTCATCGACTGGCACATGGAGATGACGGCGCGCCAGTTGTACGGCGCCGCCTTCTTCGGCGCCCCGGCGCTGGGCGAGAGCAACCTCGCGCGGATCAGGAAGCAACTCGAGGAGAGCATTGCGGCGTTCAAGCGGCTGGCCAAGTTCTCGCCCTACGTGGCGGGCGATAGCTTCACCATGGCCGACTGCAGCGGCTTTTGCAGCCTGCCGCTGATCGGCATGGCCAGCAAGTCGGCGTTCGGAGAAGACCTGCTGGTGGCCGGTGGCGTGGACTACAAGCCTTACATCAAGCTGGTATCGGATCGAGCCTCGGCGCAGCGGGTGGTGGACGACCGCAAGGCGCAGGCCAAAGGCTAGTGTTCTTGGCGCACAGTGGTTTTCGAAGCGCGCCGGCGCTGTTATCGTTTGCGGCTGAGGCACCCGGCCAATGACGGAACACCGCTGCCACAGCCATTACGAAACCCTGGGGGTGGACCGCCGCGCCTCGCCCGAGCGCGTGCGCCTGGCCTACCGTCGGCTGGCGCAGAAATTCCATCCCGACAAGCACGCCGGCAAGAGCGCGGCCGCCACGGTGATGGCGGCCATCAACCAGGCCTACGAAGTATTGTCGGACCCGGCGCAGCGCGCCGGCTACGACGACGGGCTCGCCGCCGAAGAGGCGCAGGGCGCCACCCCCGGCGCGGCGGTGGTCTTTGTCCCGGACCGCTTCGGCTGGTCGGCCTGGCTGTTGTGGGCGACCGCGTCCGTCGCCGTGCTCACTGTCGGTTTCGTGATGATCAGAACCTGGTTGCCGCTGCACGGCCCGGCGCCGCGGCCGGTGGTGGCGGCGCAACCCCTGTCCGAGGTGCCAGCCGACCCGCTGCCCGCGCGCCCGGTGCAGCCCTGGACCGAGCCGGCGCAAACGGCGCTGCCGCGCAACCCCGAGACCGACCCCGTCGCGCGCCTGGTGCGCGAAGGAACCCTGGAAAAACCTGTGCGCACCAGCGCTGGAACACCCTGACATGAATCCAACTCGCAAAGTCGCCATGGTCACCGGCTCGGGCACTGGCGTAGGCGCCGCCACGGCGCTCGCCCTGGCGCGGCGCGGCTGGGATGTGCTGGTCAACTACTCGCGCAGCGAAGACGATGCGCGCGCATCGCAGGCGGCCTGCAGCGCGGCCGGCGCGGCCACCTTGCTGATGCGCGGCGACGTGTCTCAGGACGCCGATTGCCGCGCCATGGCGCAGGCGGCAATGGCGACCTGGGGCCGCATCGATGCGCTGGTCAACAACGCCGGCACGTCGCTGTTCGGCGCCGAGGCCGAGTGGGACGCGCTGGATTCCCGGTCGTGGCAGCGCGTCATGGGCGTCAACGCCATGGGCACCTTCCAGATGGTGCGCGCCTGCTTGCCGCACCTGAAGGCGGCGCGCGGCGCCATCGTCAACGTCTCGTCGGTCGCCGGCTCGCTGGGCATCGGCTCGTCGGTGCCCTACATCGCCTCCAAGGGGGCCGTCAACGCCATGACGTTGCACCTGGCGCGGACGCTGGCGCCGGAGATTCGAGTCAACGCGGTGTGCCCGGGGTTCATCACCTCGCGCTGGTTCGTCGACGGGCTGGGCCAGGCGGCGTATGACCAGCTCAAGGCACGTTCCGAAGCCAGCACGCCGCTGGCCCGCGCTACGACGCCCGAGGACGTGGCCGAGGCCATCGTCTGGCTGGCCGATGGGGCGCACACCGTCACCGGCGAGCTGATTCAACTGGACGCCGGCATGCACCTGGGTACGCGGCCGATCCCGATGCCCAAGCGCTGAGAGGTGTCAGGCCCGCCAGATCCATGGCCTGGCGCCGCGCTGGCGCGCCTGGAAGGCGTCGATGGCGGCCGATCGCCGCAGCGTGGCGCCGATCGCATCGAGACCTTGCAGCAGCGCCTCGCGCCGTAACCGTTCCACCGCGAAGGACAGGGGTTTGCCCCAGGGACTTGCAATCGACTGCCGGCGCAAGTCGACGGTCAGTGTGGCGAGCTCGGGCTGCTCGGGCGAGGCCAGCGCCAGCCGCGACTGAAGCTCGGCCACTTGCGCGGCGGCCAGGCGGATCGGCAGCACACCGTTCTGGAAGCAGTTGCCGAAGAAGATCTCGCCGAATGTGGGCGCGATCACGCAGCGGATGCCCAGGCCGGCCACCGCCCACACCGCCATTTCGCGCGAACTGCCGCAGCCGAAGTTCTCGCCGGCGACGAGGATACCG
>JAAOZX010000008.1 GCA_012274225.1 Comamonadaceae bacterium
CACGTCGACCGGCCCGTGGGCCACCGCCTGTGCGCCGTCGACCACGGTGACGAGGCCCGCCTGCCGTGCCTTCGCCACGAACTCCTGCACCGGAACCGCGGTACCGAGCGCGTTCGAGACTTGCGTCACCGACAGCACCTTGGCGCGCGGCGACAACATGGTCTCGAACGCGAGGGCGTCCAACGTGCCATCGTCGAGCACGGGGATGTGGCGCAGCAGGGCGCCGCTGCGGGCGCAAGCCATCTGCCAGGGGACCAGGTTGGCGTGGTGCTCCAGGCCGCTCACGATCACCTCGTCGCCGGGCCGCAGCCCCTCGCCCAGGCCGCGCGCGACCATGTTGAGCGATTCGGTGGCGCCGCGCGTGAAGATGATTTCCTGCGTGCTCGCGGCGTTCACGAACCGCCGCAGCGCCTCGCGGGCCTCTTCGAACAGCGCGGTGGCGCGCTCGCTGAGCGTGTGCACGCCGCGATGGACATTGGCGTGGTCGCGACTCTGGTAATCGCGCACGGCGTCGATGACGGGCTGCGGCATGAGCTTGGACGCCGCCCCGTCGAGGTAGACCAGCCGGTGCCCGTGGATCTGCTGCGCCAGCGCCGGAAACACATCGGCCGCCACGGCCAGCGGCAGCATCAGGTCATCACGCTTCATGGACGACCTCCGGTTCGCGCTGCAGCGCCAGGGCCAGCACCTGCTCGATCAGGCCGTGAACCTCACCCTCGCCGCCCTTGGCATCGTCGGGCAGCATCTGGCGCAGGAAAGCTTCGGAGAGCATCGCCACCGCCTCCTCGCGCGGTATGCCGCGAGAACGCAGGTAGTGCAACTCGTCTTCCCGCAGCGCCGAGGTTGTCGCACCGTGGCGGCACACAACGTCGTCGGACAGGATGCTCAGGCGCGGACGCAGCGCGATCGCGGCCTTGCCGCCGGGCTGCATCGCCCGAAGCAGCTGATTGGCGCGAATGCCGTGCCGGCCGGGCGGGACCTGGGTCTCCACCTGTGCGGTCGCCTTGCCGCGATCGGCACCCAGCACGTTGATGCGCTGCTCGCTCACGGTGTCGTCGGCATCGTGGATCACCCGGATGTCCAGATCGAGCTGGGTTTGAGGCAGCGCCACGCAGGCGGCGCCCAGCGTCGCACTGGCACCCCGGCCTTGCAGCCGGATGGTCTGCTCGGAGCGGAATTGACCGGCCGGCGCAGCGAGCATGCGCTGTTCGTACGTGGCGCCGGCGCCGATCTCCACCGTCAGTCGGTCGGCCAGTTCCGACGGGCCCGAGGGACCCAGCAGCCGGTAATGGGTCAAGCGGCTGTCGGGCGCGAGCCGGATGTGGACCTCGCGCGGTCCACCGGCCAATTGCGCTTCGTGCTCACCCAGCGTTTCCAGCCAGGTCGAGCTGTGCCCGGCGGCGATGGTCAGGGCATGGGTCATCGCTTCAGTCCACCAGAGCGGGTTGCGGGTCGCCGACCCATTCGTAACCGCGTTCCTCGAGCTGGTCGACCAGGCTCATGTCGCCCGATGCCGCGATTCGTCCATCGCGCATCACATGCACCTTGTCGGCCGCGACGTAGTCGAGCAGCCGGCGGTAGTGCGTGATGAGCACGAAGCTGCGGTCGGGGCTGCGCAGCCGGTTGATGCCGGCAGCCACCTGGCGCAGGGCGTCGATGTCCAGGCCCGAGTCGATTTCATCGAGCACGGCCAGCCTGGGTTCGAGCACGGCGAGCTGCAGGATTTCGTTGCGCTTGCGCTCGCCGCCCGAGAAGCCTTCGTTGACGTTGCGAGCGAGCAGAGCCTCGTCGAAACCGAGTTCCCGCGCCTTGGCCTTGATCGTCTGCAGGAAATCGTAGGCGTCGATTTCGGCTTCGCCGCGAGCCCGGCGCCGGGCGTTGAGTGCCTCCCGCAACAGATAGGTGTTGTTGACGCCCGGCAACTCCACCGGATACTGGAACCCCAGGAACAGCCCGAGATGGGCGCGCTCTTCCGGTTCCAGGCCCAGCAGGTCCGCGCCGCCGAGCTGTGCCAGGTCCGCGGTCACCTCATATCCCGGCTTGCCTGCCAGCACCGCGGCCAGCGTGCTCTTGCCGGTGCCGTTGGGCCCCATGATCGCGTGCACCTCGCCCGGCCGCACCACGAGGTCGACGCCGTTGAGCACCTGCTTGCCGGCAATGGCAGCGCGCAGCCCTCTGAGCTGCAAAAGCATTCTGTCGTTCATCCGATGGCTCCTTCAAGACTGACGTTCAGGAGGTTCTGCGCCTCCACGGCGAATTCCATCGGCAATTGCTTGAACACGTTCTTGCAAAAGCCGTTGACCACCAGATTCAGCGTGTCCTCGGCCGTCAACCCGCGCTGGCGGCAATAGAACATCTGGTCGTCGCTCACGCGCGAGGTGCTGGCCTCGTGTTCGAAATGGGCATCCGGGTGCGAACTCTGGATGGTTGGAAAGGTGTGCGCTTCGCACTCGCTGCCGATCAGCAGGGAGTCGCACTGGGTGTAGTTGCGGGCGCCCTCGGCCGTGGACGCCGCCTTCACCAGTCCGCGGTAAGTGCTGCGACCGTGCCCGGCGGAGATGCCCTTGGAGATGATCGTGCTGCGGGTGTTGCGCCCGATGTGGATCATCTTGGTGCCGGTGTCGGCCTGTTGGTGGTGGTTGGACACGGCGACCGAGTAGAACTCGCCGACCGAGCCTTCGCCGATCAGCCAGCAGCTCGGGTATTTCCAGGTGATCGCGGCGCCGGTCTCGACCTGGGTCCAGGTGATCCGCGAGCGGCGCCCGCGCGCGTGACCGCGCTTGGTGACGAAGTTGTAGATGCCGCCCACGCCGTTCTGGTCGCCCGGATACCAGTTCTGCACCGTCGAATACTTGATGGTGGCATCGTCCAGGGCGACCAGTTCCACCACCGCGGCGTGCAGCTGGTTCTCGTCGCGCTTGGGGGCCGTGCAGCCTTCGAGGTAGCTCACCGAGGCGCCCTCCTCGGCGATGATCAGCGTGCGCTCGAACTGCCCGGTCTTGGCGGTGTTGATCCGGAAGTACGAGGACAGCTCCATCGGGCACTTGACGCCCTTGGGGATGTAGACGAAGGAGCCGTCGGAAAAGACGGCCGAATTCAGCGCCGCGAAGAAATTGTCGGAAACGGGCACCACGCTCCCCAGATAGCGCCGCACCAGGTCGGGGTGGTCCTGCAGCGCCTCCGATAGGCTGCAGAAGATCACGCCGGCTTCGGCCAGCTGCTTGCGGAAGGTGGTGACCACCGACACCGAATCGAACACCGCGTCCACCGCGACGCCGGCCAGCGCCGCGCGTTCATGCAGCGGGATGCCGAGCTTCTCGTAGGTTTCGAGCAGCTTGGGGTCCACGTCGGCGAGGCTCTTCGGAGCGGAACCGGTCGACTTCGGCTGGGAGAAATACGAGATCGCCTGGTAGTCGATCGGCAGATGCCGCACATTGCCCCACTGCGGCTCCTTCATCTTCGTCCACGCCGCATAGGCGGCCAGGCGCCAGTCCAGCATGAACTGGGGTTCGCGCTTGCGGCGGGAAATCAGGCGCACCACATCTTCGTCGAGCCCGGCGGGGATGACGTCCGACTCGATGTCGGTGACGAAACCCGCCTCGTACGCCCGGTCGAGCGTGCGGTCCAGGGCGTCGGCCGGTGCAGCCAACGCAACCGGCTCGTCGTTGGCAAGCTGGACAGTCATGGAAAAGGACCTCCTGGTGATGGATCGGATGTAATCGTACATTCACCATACATCTTTAGCAAGAAGGTTCTGAAGACCCTGACGCGAATCGTTACCCTTAACCCTGACGGAGCTTCCCGTTGACAGGCAGGGGCATCGCCGTATGATGCATTGCACATGTCTCTTTTGTGCTTCAGCTGCGCTCGCTGAACCCGGCCACCCGCTGCTCCTTTGAAAGACCTTTCTCATGCCCCAGGCTCACACTCACCTTTCCCCGGATTCCATCTACCCGTTCGACGCACGCGGCGTCGCCAAGCGCTTTCGGCACGCTGCCATCTTCGGCGCGCTGGATTCACTGACTCCGGGCGAGACCATGCGCTTCGTCAACGATCACGATCCGCTGCCGCTGCTCGGCCAGCTCGAAGCGCGCTACGGCGCCGCCTTGTCCATCGAATACCGCCAGCGCGAGCCCGGCGCCATCGCGATCGACTTCATCAAGCGCGCCTAGCCGCCGACGGAGCGCCGCCGTGGAAACCCGTACGTCTGCCCGAAAGGGCTGAACCCCGCCCTGGCCATCGGCATGATCCGCGAGATGCTGGTGCGGCGCTCGGTCTAATCAGCCGTCGCGGACCTCCGGCAGCGGGTCGAAGCAAGCCTCGAGTGGTGGCGGCAGCGGCGTGTCGATCAACAGGCACAGGCAGCGCAGGGCATCGGCCATGGCTTGCGGCGCAGCACCCGCCGGCAGCGCCCCGCTCCAGGCCTTGGCCAGGGCCGGGCTGTGCATGCGATCCACTCGCGCGACGCGCGCTATCGCCTCATTCAGTTCGCTCACCGCGGGCACGGACGACCGCTGCGGCGGCGGCTGCAGCCCCAGGCTCTGCAGCACGGCCTGGGCCCAGCGCGGGCCGTCGGCCGCGGGCAGCAGCGAAGCCAGGGTCCGGGTCAGGCTGGCGATCGCCGGGCCCACGTCGGCGATCGCCAGTCGAGGTTGGGCGACGGCGTCGGGCTGCGTCGATGCGCGGAGCAGTCGATGCAGCACCTGGGCGCTCAGGTACTCCTGGGGCGAGAGCCGGCCATCGGCCTGCACCAGATTCAGTGCATTGGCCATCAGCTCGGACCGCTGCGCGGGCGTGAGCGCGGCTGCGCAACCCAGCAGTCGCTCGAACCAGGGCTGACGCTGGCGCGGCGGCAGGGCTCGCACGGCTTGCAGGAGCTGTTGCGACCGGGCGGCGTTGCCCGCGATCCGCCGCCACGCCGCGGTTTCGGCCTCGGCAGGTCGATCCGGCGGCAGGAAGCAGGCCAGGACCGCCGCCTGAAGCTGGGCCGGCGAGAGCAGCGACAGCCGCAGCAAGATTTCCTGCGCCGAACTGTCGTCCGGGTCGGCGCTCGCTCCCGCCAGCACCGCCTCGGACAGCGCCGCGAGGCCGGTGCCGCCGAGGGGCATCACCTGGAAATCCAGCGGCGGCAATTCCTGGGGTTTGTCTTCGACCTGCGTCAGCACGTCGTCGGGCAGCGGATCCATGCTGTGGCCGAAGATGTGGCGCAATCGCTCGGCGATGCTGGGATGGGTCGCCAGCGCCCCGGCTTTCAGCAGGGTGTCCGACGACAGCAACAGATGCGACACCACCTCGGCGTTGACATGCTGCAGGCGCTCGCCCCGGCGCAACTGGGTGTCGATCTTGCGCAGCGCATCGCCGATTCCCGTGGGCTCGCGGGTGAACTGCACGGCATAGGCGTCGGCGAGGTACTCGCGCTGGCGTGACACGCCGGCTTTGAGCAAGCGTCCCGCCAGCCAGCCGATGCTGCCCGCCGCCACCAGCGCCAGCCCGATCAGTGCCGCGGGACCGCGCCGGCCGTGATCGTCCGGCTCCATCATCGTGCGACCGAGGTTGAACACCATCTGCAGCCCGAACACCATCCCGATCAGCCGCATGTTCAGCCGGGTGTCGCCATTGAGGATGTGGGCGAATTCATGGGCCACCACGCCCTGCAGTTGCGCGCGCGTGAGCCGGTCCAGCGCGCCGCGGGTGACGGCGATCACGCTGTCCTGCGGCTCCCAGCCGGCCGCCAGCGCGTTGATGGCCTGCTCGCGATCGAGCACGAACACGCGAGGCGATTTCAAACCGGTGGCGATCGCCATCTCGTCCACGACATTGCGCAGGCGCCGCTCACCGGGACTGCCGGGCCTCGTCACTTCACGACCACCGATCAGGGTGGCGACGTGGGCGCCTCCCTCGCGCAGCCGCACCGATTCCAGCCAGGCACCGCCCAACACGAAGCCCAGGGTCACAGCGGTGTTGACCTGAAAGAAGCCGAGCGGGTAGCCGGCCACCCAGCCCAATTGCAGCCGCCAGGCGAGCGCCAGCGCGAGGTTGACGCCGACGACGGTGAACAGCACGGTGAGGGCGAACAGCGCCAGCAGTCCGCCCGTGGCCGTACGGGCCTGCTCCTGTTGCTGGCGGAAGCGCACGGCCCGGTCGCGTCAGAAGCGCACTTGCGGGGCCTGTCGCTCCTGGGCCGATTGCGTGGATTGCAGCATGGCCGCCGGGGCGAAGCCGAACAGGCCGGCGACCAGGTTGGCCGGGAATTGACCGGCGCCATTGTTGAAGTCCAGCACCGTGTCGTTGTAGGCCTGGCGGGCGAAGCCGACGCGGTTCTCGGTGGAGGTGAGTTCTTCCGACAGCTCGCGCATGTTCTGGTCGGCCTTCAGCTCGGGATAGGCCTCCACCACTGCCATCAGCCGGCCCAGTGCCCCGCCCAGCACGCCTTCGGCCGCGTCCAGGGCCGCCACCGGCGCGGCCGCCGTCGGGCTGCGGCGCGCCAGCCCGGCGGCGGCGAACGCCTGGTTGCGCGCGGCGGTCACAGCTTCCAGCGTTTCGCGTTCATGCTGCAGATACTTGCGGGCGGTCTCGACCAGGTTGGGGATCAAGTCGTAGCGGCGTTTGAGCTGCACGTCGATCTGGGCGAAGGCGTTGGCGATGGCGTTGCGCAGCCGGACCAGCCGGTTGTACGTGACGACGCCGGCGATGGCCACCAGCGCCAGAAAGATCCATCCGATGATTGCCGGAGTCCCCATGCTCATCCCCTCTGGTTGAGCTGGCAGTGTACGGCCGACCTCGCCGGCGACCAAGCTCGGGGTCTCGGCCCAGGGGAATGAACCGGCGCAGGGCACACAATCGAAGACTACAGCCGAGATGACCGCATGACCGAACCCGCACTGATCAATGACCCGGCCACAGGTCTTTCCTATCGCCGGCTCGGTGGTTCTGGCGCGCCCGGGGCCTGTGTCGTGCTTTTGCACGGCGTAGGCGGCGACGAAACCAACCTCGCCGGCGTCGGCGCTGCGATCGCAGGCGATGCGCTGGTGGTGCTGCCGCGCGGCCCCTTGACCCTGGGACCAGGCCAGTACGGCTGGTTCCGGGTGTCGTTCACGGCGAGCGGCCCCGTCATCGAGGCAGCGCAAGCCGACAGCAGCCGGCAGCTGGTGACGCGCTTTGTGACGCAATTGCAGGCCACCCATGGAATCGCTCCCGGCAAGACGCTGATCGCCGGCTTCAGCCAGGGCGGCATCATCAGCGCCAGCGTGGCGCTGAGCGCGCCCGAGCGCGTCGCCGGCTTCGGCATCCTCAGCGGCCGCATCCTGCCGGAGTTACGCCCGCAGTTGGCGAGCCGTGAGCGGCTGGCGCACCTGCGCGCATTCGTCGGCCATGGCTTGCAGGACAACAAGCTGCCGGCCAGCTGGGCCCAGCGCTCCGACCAATGGCTGGCGGAGCTGGGTGTGGTGCACGAGACCTGCCTGCATCCAGGCGGTCACACCGTCAGCGCGGCCATGCAAGCCGACTTCGCGGCGTGGGTACGCAGGCTGCTGGCTTGAGTCCCGCCCGCCTTTCGATCACGTCCGCACCGTGATCGCGGCAAACTTCAGGTGGTGCATCAGTTCGCGCAGGATCAACAGGGTCGCCGCGAACGCGCCACCGGCCGGCAGGCCTTCGCTGGCCGCGGGCCTGCCCAGCACCACGCCGGAAAAGCGATCGAAAGTCTGCTCTGCGGCTTGCAGACTCAATGCCATCTCCGGGCTTTCGGCGATACCGGCCAGCAGCGCGATCTGGCGAATGGCACCGTCCATCGTGTGCAGCGCGGAGCCGGCCACCGCTTCCCTGGCGCGCGTCACCTCGTCGTCGACCACCATGATGGCGTTCTCCATCTCGATCGGCGCGGGTGGGTCCTCGCGATGATTCATGAGTGTCCTTCCGGCATGGTCCATCTTATTCACGCCGCGGATTTCACGCTGCTCCTGGAACCAGTCGCCCACTCGGCACGCGTCTCGCGGGGACGGCAGGTCCACTTGCTAGGATGGGGCCCTGCCACCACAACAACGAGGAGCTGTTCGTCATCCTCGAGGGCGAGGGCGAATATCGTCGGGGCGAAGAGCGCTGGCCGGTCCGGAGCGGCGACCTGATCTCGGCGCCGGGCGGAGGGAGCGAAACCGCGCACCAGCTCACCAACACATCGGATCGGGA
>JAAOZX010000307.1 GCA_012274225.1 Comamonadaceae bacterium
CCGATCGGCAAAGAATCCCACCGCGGTCAGTGCGGCCACTGCGAGGGTCACGGCCACGATCAGCAATCGCAGTTCGCCCGCGCGCAGGTCGCGCCAAAGGGTCCGCCATCCCAGCAGCCAGAAGGAAGTTGCGCTCATGGGAGCACCTTAGCCGATCAGGCCCGGCCCTGCACCGCAAGGACGGTTTGTCCTCACCCGGCCAGCGCCGCGTGCACGGCCAGGACGAGCCGCTCGACCTCGGCGTCGGTGAGTCGGGGACTCAGCGGAAGGCTGACCGAGCGGTGACCGATCGACGTGGCGACCGGCGTGTCGCCGGGACGCCATCCCAGCCTTTGCTGGTAATAGGAATGTTCCGGCAGCGCCTTGTAATGGATGCCGACGCCCACGCCCAGCTGGGCCATGCGCTCGACGAACGCGTCGCGGCCGATCCGGCCGCGCCCCTCGTCGAGCAGCAAGGTGTACAGGTGCAAGGCGTGCCGCATGTGCGGGGGCACTGGCGCGGGCAGGGTCACCGGCAGGTCGGCGAAGGCGCGCTGGTAGCGCGACCAGATCTCCGACCGGCGCTCGAGTCCGCTTTCCAGCCGGCGCAACTGATGCAACCCGATGGCAGCCTCCAGGTCCATCATGTTGTACTTGAAGCCGCATTCGACGACGTCGTACTGGCCGAAGCCCCGCCCCGAATGACGCTGCCATGCGTCCTGCGTCATGCCATGCATCGACAGCCGCCGCACCCGCGCCAGCTGCTCGGCGCCGCGCGCCAGCACCATGCCACCCTCGCCCGTCGTCAGGTTCTTGGTCGCATAGAAGCTGAAGCAGCCATAGTCGCCCAGGGTTCCCACCGGGGCCCCGCGGTAACGCGCTTCGATGGCGTGGGCGCAATCCTCGATCACCACCAGGCCGTGGTCGCGCGCGACGGCCAGTACTTCGTCCATCTCGCACGGCCGGCCGGCGAAGTGCACCGGCAGCACGGCCTTGGTCCGCGGCGTGACGCAAGCGCGGAGATTGCGCACGTCGATGTTCATCGACTGCCGCTCCACGTCGCACAGCACCGGAGTGGCGCCGGTGTGCAGGATGGTGTTGACGGTCGCGCAGAAAGTCAGCGGCGTGGTGATCACCTCGTCGCCCGGTCCGACCCCAGCCGCGACCAGGCTCAGGTGCAGTGCTGCCGTGCAGGAACTCACGGCCGCCGCCTGTTCCGGCGCCAGTCCCTGGTAGGCCGCGAACTGGGCTTCGAAGGCCGCCACCCGCGGTCCCTTGCCGAGCCAGCCTCCGCGCAATGTCTGAACCACTTCCTGGATTTCCTCCTCGCGCAGGTCGGGCGCACCGAAGGTGATGAAGGGCTGCTCGCTCATGGCGCCGCTCGGAAAGCAGCTGTGGCCGCGGTCTTCATGGCGCGCACATTTCCAGGGCCGTCTTGCCGAGCCGACGGGCGGGATTGCCCAAATAGGCACCATCAGGTTCGGTGTCGGCGACGATCACGGCGCCGGCGCCGACGAAGCTGCGCGGCGCGATGCGGATATCGTCGCGCAGCACCGCCGCGAGCCCGATGAAAGCCTGCTCGCCGATCGACGTGCCGCCGCCCATGGCCGCTTCCGCGGCCACGAACGCATGGTCGCCCACCTCGCAGTGATGCGATACGTGGGCACCGCTGCGGATGATGCAGTTGCTGCCGACCCGGCAGAACGGCTGCACGATCGCGTGTTCGTAGATCAGCACGTTGTCGCCGACGACCAGATCGGGCCAGACGCTCGCACGGCTGGAGACATAGCTGGCGAAACTGTAGCCGCGCGCCTTGGCCGCTTCGTAGCGCGCGCGGCGCACGCCATTGAGGCCCTGGTAGCCCATGGGGATCAGGAGCCGGCAATCCTCGGGCCGGTACCGTGACTCGAGCGCCTCGAAAGGCACCAGCGGCAAGCCCTCGTGTTCCGGCCCCTTGGTATACGCCGCATCGACGGTGAAGGCCACCACGCGCAGCGACGTGTCCTGCGCCAGGCAGTAGCGCGCCAGCGCAGCCGAGCGCAAGGTGCCGAAAATCACCACCGGACGGTCGTCGCCCTTCACGGCCGCGCTCCGTTTCCGGGGAGCGGTGAGGCCTGTCGCCGCGCGAAGCATTGACCGGCCTCCTCGCAGGCTTGCACCAGGGCTCGCGCCGCTGCCGGACTGGACAGGTCCAGCTCCTCGCGGAATTTCGCCTTCAAATGGGCGCCGGCTTGCGCCCGGCTGACACTGTCGCCCACCCACTCAGCCAGGCGCCGGCGATAGTCACCCGTGTTCTGGATGGCCAGCGATCCGATCTTGTCGCCGCCGTCACCGCCCGCCAGGGACACCACGGGCACGCCCGCTTCCATCGCCATCGCGACGCTCGCGCCGCCGCCGATCCGCGGCGGATTGAGGTACAGGTCGCCCAGGGCGACCCATCGCGTCAGGTCGGTGCGCTGCGGCAGGACGCGGATGCGCGGGTGCTTTTGACCCAGGCGCGCGCCCTGGCTGGCGTCCGGGCCCACCACCAGCCACTCGGCCCGCGGCTCCTCGTCGAGGAAGCGGACCACTTCGGCTATCCAGCCGGCGAGGCCGTCCGGATCGAGCCGGGCGCCGCAGGTCACCAGCAGGACCGCATTCTCACGCACGCCGATCTCGCTGCGCGCAGCGGCCGGCAGGTCGACCGGCCAGAAGCGAAAGGGAAAATGCCGCGCCGCGGGCTGCGGCAGCCCCGGCCAGTCCATGCGGGCTTGCGGCTGGGGATTCGCCGAGAGCCACAGGTCCACTGGAGCCACCGGCGGCAAGGTGTGCAGAGACATGCCCAGCACCGGGTAGCGCTGCCGCAAGGTCCAGACCAGCGGTGAGAAGAAGCCGACGAAAAGCACCGCGTCGGGATCGTATTGGTCGATCCCCTGCTGCAGCGAACGCCAGCGAGCCATGGCCGAGAACCGGACGTCGGCTGCGGTGACCGCCACCTGCCCCGGCACCCGGAGCCGCCACGTGGTCGGGTCCATCGGCAGCACATTGGAGACCAGGCCGCCGGCGGAATGGCCCGCCATGCCGGGCAGGCTCAGCTCCTGCGCCGCGAACACCTGGGTGGCGATGCCGGCGTCCTCCAGCACGGCCCTCAGGTCGAAGG
>JAAOZX010000308.1 GCA_012274225.1 Comamonadaceae bacterium
CGCCCGCCTCTTCCACCACGCCGCGCACCACGTCGCCGACGCTGGCCTCGAACTCATGGCCGTGCCGGGTGCCGCGCGCGGCCTCATCCTTGCGCACCTGAACGCTGGTGAGCAGCACGTTGACGCGCTCCATGAACTGGTTGGTGACGCTCATCTGCTTTTCGTGATGGCCGGCCATCTCCAGGCGCAAGCGGGAAATCGCCGAGTCCTGGTTGTCCAGGCTGAATTCGCGGGTCAGGCTCTTTTGCGCGGCGTCGACACGGCCGACCAGGCGGCTGAGCGCCGAGTCTTCCTTGTCCAGGCTGAACTCCGCCACCACGTCGCCCATGCGCCTGGACAGCGCCTCGTTCAGGTCGCCGTGCTTGGTGGTGAGTTCGCGCACCAGGCGGCTGAGCGCGCTGTCGGATCGGTCCAGCGAGAACTGGTCGAGGATCGACGCGTTCTGCGCCTGGATCACACCGTCGATGGTGGTCTGCATCGTTGTCAGCAACTTGTTCTCGCCCGAAGGGTCGAGCATGCGGAACAACTGGCTGTTCTCGCCGACGAACTGCTGGAACACGGCCGAGAGCGCCTGCTCGGCCGACTGCACCTGGGTCTTCATGACGCTGGCCAGGTCGCCGTCGTCGCGCACCAGCCGCTCCACCCGCTCGGCGAACATGCCCTGGCGCGGGTCGAAGTAATGCGACAGTCTGCCGGTGAGGTTGCGCTCCATGTTCTGGCGCCAGCCCTCGAGTCGCTCGTTCAACTGCGCCAGCAGCGAATCACCCTCGCGCCGGATCGCATCGCCATCGACCACGCCGCGCGCGGCACGCAGCGACAGCACGCCGATCTTCAGCGCCGTCTGAATGAAGTCGGTGCGCGGGCGCCCCTCCGGGTATTCGCTGGCCGCAAGGATCACCTCCGGGTCGGAGATCGCGAGGTGCACATACATGGGCTCGTGGGTGGATGCCGGCGGCGCGGCGTCGGTTTCCACCGGCAGGGTGATTACTTTGTCGTTCATGAATGTGCTTTTCCGGGGTCGATCGGGTTCATGGACTCAAGCATATGCCGGAAACTGTATTTTTGTACAGGGGGAATGGCGAGCTTGTATTTCCGGGAATGCCTCCTAGCATCCCAATGACGAGTCAACAGGAGGCTGATATGGACGCCGATATGGAACGACAGGACCCCTCCTATGAGCCGGTGGTCGCGGGGTTCGCCATCGGCATTTCAATCCTGTTGCTGCTGGTTGTGGTTTCGGTCCTCTTGTAGATCTTCCCCCTGTGCGGCCGCACCGTGCTCGACGTTCTCGAGCAGCGCCAGCAGGCCCTTGAGCAGCGCGACCGGCGACGGTGGGCACCCGACGATGTGCAGGTCGACCGGCAGGACGGCTGATACGCCGCCCACACAGGCATAGCTGCCCGAGAAGACCCCGCCGTCCCGGCCACAGTCCCCGACCGCCACCACCCACTTCGGGTGCGGCGTCGCCTGCCAGGTCCGCTCCAGGGCCTCGCGCATGTTGGTCGTGACGGGGCCCGTGACCAGCAGCACGTCGGCGTGGCGCGGCGAGGCCACGAAACGCATGCCGAATTGCTCCAGGTCGTACAGGACGTTGTTGAGGGCGTGAATCTCGAGTTCGCACCCGTTGCACGAGCCCGCATCCACGGCCCGAATCGACAGGGTGCGACCGAGCCGACGCCGTGCCACGCGATCGACCTGCGCCGCCAGTTCGGCCATCGCTGCCTCGTCCCTGGCCGGCGCCGCTTCCGTCAGCGGGCCGTGCACGAGGCTTTTGAAGAGCAGTCTGCGCATCGGTGTCTACCTCAGAGATCGTGCCCCGAGTACGAGCAGTTGAACGACTTGTTGCACAGCGGGAAGTCGGCGACGATGTTGCCCTCGATCACCGCTTCGAGCAGCGGCCACTGGAACCAGGAAGGGTCGCGCAGGTGGCAGCGCTCGATCCGGCCGTCCGCTCCGGTCCTCGCCCAGACCAGGATGTCGCCGCGGAAACCCTCGACGAGGGCGACGCCTTCCCTGGCATCCTGCTGCGGCTGGACAGCGGCCTCACTGCAAGCAGGCCCGGGCGGCAGTTCGTGCAGGATCTGGTCGATCAGGGCCATGCTTTGCTCGACCTCCCGGATCCGGATCCAGATGCGCGCGTCGACATCGCCCTCCTCCAGCACCGGCACTTCGAACTTGAGCCGGTCGTAGGGCGCATACCCCGGGGTCCGACGCGCGTCGAAGGTCCGACCGGAACCGCGACCGACATAGCCCCCGGCGCCGAACTGGCGGGCCAGTTGCGGCGACAGGAAGCCGGTGCCGACGGTACGATCCTGGAGCGACGCGGTGTTGTCGTAGAGCTCGATGAGTTCGGGAAAGTGGTCGCGCAGGTACTTGAGAAGAGCGGCTATCGCCAGCGGGCCCTCATGAGGCAGATCGACGCGCACGCCACCGGGCACGATGCGGTCCATCATCAGCCGGTGGCCGAAGCAACTGTCGGCCGCGCGCAGCACGTACTCGCGCAGCAGCGCGCACTGCGCATGCATCATGGCGAAGGCGGCATCGTTGCAGATGGCGCCGATGTCCCCGAAGTGATTGGCCAGACGCTCCAGTTCCGCCATCAGTGCGCGCAGCCAGACTGCGCGCTCGGGCACCGCGATCTCCTGCGCCGCCTCGATCGCGCGGGCAAAGGCCAGGGCGTAGGCGACGGTGCTGTCGCCCGAAACGCGCCCGGCCAGCGCCGCCGCCCGCTCTATCGTCTGCCCCGCCATGAGGGACTCGACCCCCTTGTGGACGTAGCCGAGCCGCTCCTCCAGGCGCACGATCGTCTCGCCGCTGGCGGTGAACCGAAAGTGGCCGGGCTCGATGATGCCGGCGTGCACCGGCCCCACCGGGATCTCGTGCAGGCTTTCCCCCTCGGCCGGCAGAAACACATAGGGACCCGGTTTGTCCCGGGACGCAGGCCCGGCCATGGGTCCCAGCGGGTGCTGGATGGGCCACCTGCCGTGGTCCAGCCACCCACGCGTATCGGGCAGGCCGTCCGGAGTCAACCCCGACAGGTCGCGCAGCGAGCGCTCCAGCCGGATGGCGGGGGCATGCAGGCGTCCTATCGACGGGTAGCGCAGCTCCTGGCATTCGTAGCTGACGATCCCAGGCTCGCCGCCCTCGGCATCGATCAGCGCGGCGTGCACGAATTGCTGCTCGCCCCACAGCCCGAGCAGCGTGCATTGGCCCTCTTCGAGCAGGCCGATCGCCTGCCGCCAGCCGGTGTCGCCGACCAGCGCGCGCGGCCACGGCCGCTGCGCCTTGACGGCCTGGCCTTGCGCAATGAGCTGCTGCAGACTTGTCATGGCAACTACCCGAGCAACGTCGCGACGTGCTGAAACCAGGCGACCAGGGCCGACGGCAGCCAGATGCCCGCCGCGGCCACCAGCGCCAGATGCGTGAACATCGGCACGAACGAAGCCTGCGAGGGCGCGTCCTTGCCGTAGGGCTCGCCGAACGCCAGATCGTTGAGCCGCCACAGCAGCGCGCCCAGGGCCACCAGCAAGCCCAGCGCCAGCACCACCGCCAGCAGCGGCTGGCGCGCGAACGTGGAAGTGACAATCAGGAATTCGGTCATGAAGACGCCCGTGGGCGGCAGGCCCACGATGGTGATCACGCCCAGGACCAGCCCCCAGCCCAGCACCGGATGCGAGACCGTCAGCCCGCGGATCTCCGACATCCTTTGCGTGCCCTTGATCTGCGCGATGTGGCCGACCGAAAAGAAGATCGCCGACTTGGTCAGGCTGTGATAGACCATGTGCAGCAGCCCGGCGAAATTGGCCAGCGGTCCGCCCATGCCGAAGGCGAACGTGATGATCCCCATGTGCTCGATCGAGGAGTAGGCGAACATGCGCTTGATGTCATGGCGCCGGTACAGCATGAAGGACGCGAACAGCACCGACAGCAGGCCCAGCGTCACCATCAGCGGACCGGGCGCGAGCGCGGCGGGGTTGGCCGACATGATCATCTTGAAGCGCAGCACGGCGAACAGCGCGACGTTGAGCAGCAGCCCGGACAGCACCGCCGAAATCGGTGTCGGACCTTCGGCGTGGGCATCGGGCAGCCAGGCGTGCAGGGGCACGAGACCGACCTTGGTGCCATATCCCAGCAGCAGGAAGACGAACGCCAGATTGAGCAGGTGCGGATCGAAGGCCGGGGCCTGCTTGACCAGCACGTTCCAGGCCATCGCATCCAGCCCCTCGCCGACTACCGAACGGGCCGCCAGGTAGACCAGCAGCGTGCCGAACAGCGCCAGCGCGATGCCGACGCTGCCGAGGATGAAGTACTTCCAGGCCGCCTCGATCGCCGCCGGCGTGCGGTACAAGCCCACCATCAGCACGGTGGTGAGCGTCGCCAGCTCGATGGCGACCCACATCAGCCCCATGTTGTTCGCCAGCAGCGCCAGGTTCATGGCAAACATGAGCGTCTGGTACATGGCGTGATAGAAGCGCAGGTAGACCGGCGTCAGGCGCCCGGTCTCGAGCTCGTGCGCGATGTAGCTCGCGCTGAAGACACTGGTCGTGAAGGCCACGAACGTGGTGAGCACGATGAACACCACGTTGACGTCGTCGACGATGAGGAACGAACCGGGTTCGGGGCGGAAGAAGAAAAGCGAGAGCGAGGCGGCGAATGTGAGCAGCGAAGCCAGGGCATTGAGCCGCCCGGTGAGGCGATCGTCGGGGAACAGCGCCAGCAGCGCGGCGCTGCCGACCGGGATCAGCAGCACCGCGTTGACCAGCGCCGGGCCCAGATCGTTCATGCCTGGCCTCCGCGGAACCGTTCCAGCGCGTGCACGTCCATGGTGTCGAAGCGCTCGCGGATGCGGAACAGGAAGATGCCCACGACGATCAGCGCGATGATGATGGAAAACGCCACGCTGATCTCCACCACCAGCGGCATGCCCTTGGCGGCCGTGGCGGCCAGGATCAGGCCGTTCTCGATCGACATGAAGCCGATGATCTGGCTCACCGCGTTGCGCCGCGAAATCATCATCAGCAGGCCCAGCAGGATGACCGAGAGCGAAAATGCCAGGTCCTCGCGGGTCAGCGTGCCGGCCTCGGCCGTGATCGGCAGCATCACCATGATCGACAAGGCCACCAGGCCGATGCCGGCCAGCATGGTCTGCCCGATGCTGCCCACGGTATCGATGGTTCTGTGGATGCCCAGCCGCACGATGATGCGGTGCAGCGCCACCGGAATGATGATCGCCTTGACCACCAGCGCGATGGCGGCGGTGATGTACAGATGCGGCGCCGCCTGGATGTGCGCCTGCCACGCCACCGACAGCGAAACCACCAGGGCGTGCAGCGCGAAGATATTGAGCAGGCCGAACATGCGGTCCTGGTAGAGCAGCATGAAACTCACGAGCACGAGCCCGCCGGCGAACAGGTGGGCTACGTCCAGGGCGAGGCGGTCCATCATGAGCTCTGCGAAACGAAAAGGAGCAGCGTGGCCAGCAGGCCCAGCATCAGCGCCGCCCCCAGAAAATCGGACACGCGGAACACGCGCATCTTCGCCGTCGCCGTCTCGAACACGGCCAGCAGGAAGCCGCCCGCCGCCAGCTTGGTGAGGTAGCTCACCACGCCGATCGCGAAGGCGGCCAGGTCGCCATCGGCGCTCGCCATCCCCCAGGGCATGAACATGCAGGCGATCAGGGAGAAATACAGCAGCAGCTTGATCGTGGCGGCGGCCTCGAGCACGGCCAGGTGCCGACCCGAGTACTCCAGGATCATGGCCTCGTGGATCATGGTCAGCTCGAGATGGGTCGCCGGGTTGTCCACGGGGATTCGCGAGTTCTCGGCGATGGCGACGATGATCAGCGCCACCAGCGCCATGCCCAGCGACACGCGCAACCCGATCGTCGGTCCCTGGACGAACACCGCCACCGACGAAAGCTGGGTCGACCCCGCCAGCAGCGACAGCGTGAACACGATCATCAGCATCGCCGGCTCGGCCAGCGAGGCGATCATCATCTCCCGGCTGGAGCCGATGCCGCCGAAACTGGTGCCGACATCCAGGCCCGCCAGCGCCAGCGCGAAGCGGGCGGTGCCCAGCAGGGCCACGATGGCGATGAGATCGGCCGCCGGACTGAACAGCAGGCCGGTGGCAAAGGTGGGCACCAGCGACGCCGCGATGAGCGTGGTGGCCCAGATCAGGTAGGGCGCGGTGCGAAACACCCACGAGGCGTTTTCCGCCAGCACCGCCTCCTTGCGAATGAGCTTGAGCAGATCGCGGTAGACCTGGAGCAGGGGCGGGCCCCGGCGCCGCAACAGGTAAGCCTTGACCTTGCGGACATAGCCCGTGAGCAGGGGCGCGAGCACCAGCACCAGCACCAGTTGCGCGAGTTGGACCAGCGCGTCGTGGATCAATGCCATACCGTCAGCACCATCAACAGCAGGACGACACTGCTGAACACCATCGTCAGGTAGGCACGGATGGTCCAGGACTGCACCCGGTTCAGCCGGTCGGCGACAAAGCCCACCGCGACCTCGATCGGCGCATACAGGACGTCCCACACCCGGTCGCGCATGGACACATGAAATTGCGCGGGGCCGGTCTGTCCCGGGGCCGGGATGTGGACCTCTTCCCGGGCGTCGAAGGCGAAGCCACCGAACACGCGGCGGATCGGCTGGGCAAAGCTGCCCGCGGTGTACTGGGTGATCGGTCGGGCATCCGGAAATCCGCAGTCCCACGCCGGACTGCGTCGCAGCGCATGCGAAGCCCAGCGGTGAATCACGTAGGCTGCCAGCCAGCCGGCGGCGGCGATCAGGACGAACAGCAGCAGGCCGTTGTAGGAGCTTCGGCTCGCGGCGATCGGCACGATGGTGAGCCACTTCAGGTGATCCTGCGGCGGCAGCTGGGCGCCCAGCAGCAGATGCGTCACGGGCGCCAGCGCATCGATGAAATAGCCGGGCAGGATGCCGGCCACCAGGCACAGCAGCACCAGGATGAACATGGCGGACAGCGAGAAGGCGTCGGTCTCCTGCGCCTGGGCGGCAACGTCCGAGCGGGGCCGCCCGAGAAACGTGGCGCCGAAGGCTTTCACGAAACAACCAGCGGCCAGCGCGGCCGAGAGCGCCAGCATCGCGCCCACCCCGGGCACCAGGAACTTCAGCAGCCACTGCGGCAGCTTCGGGCTCACCAGGATCGCCTGGAAGGTGAGCCACTCGGAGACGAAGCCGTTGAACGGCGGCAACGCCGAGATCGCGACCGAGCCCGCGAGGAAGGCGATGGCCGTGAGCGGCATCCGGTGAATCAGGCCGCCGAGGCGCTCCATGTCGCGCTGGCCGGTCGCGGTGAGCACGGCTCCGGCGCCCAGGAACAGCAGGCTCTTGAAGACCGAGTGATTGAACACGTGGAACAGGGCCGCCGTCAGCGCCAGCGCCGCCCCTTCGCGCATGCCATTGGCCTGGAAGGCCAGCGCGAGGCCCAGGCCAATGAAGATGATGCCGATGTTCTCCACCGTGTGATAGGCGAGCAGCCGCTTGAGGTCGTGCTGCATGAGCGCATACAGCACGCCCAGCACGGCGCTGACGCCGCCGAGCGTGAGGACCACGGCGCCCCACCACCACACGGCCGGGCCCAGCAGGTCGAACACGATGCGCACGAAGCCGTAGACCGCGACCTTGGTCATCACGCCGCTCATCAGCGCCGAGACATGGCTGGGCGCCGCCGGGTGGGCCAGGGGCAGCCACACATGCAGGGGCACCAGGCCGGCCTTGGACCCGGCCCCGAGCAAGGCCAGCACCAGGACGGCGGCGGACAGGCCAGCGGAAGGACTTGCCGCGCGGATGGCGTCGAAGCCGTAGCCGCCGGCCGGCCCGGCCAGCAGGCCGAACGCCAGCAGCAGCGACAGGGTGCCGAAGCTGGCCATCAGCAGGTAGATATAGCCGGCCCTGGTGTTGTCACTTTGCCGATGGTGCGCCATCACCAGCGCCCACGAGGAGAGCGACATGAACTCCCAGGTCAGCAGGAACGTGAACGCGTCATCGGCCAGGACCACCAGGTTCATGCCGGCCAGGAAAACCAGATAGAACGGCAGGACGCGACCGGGCGAAGACTCATGCGGTCCATAGCCCAGGCCATACAGGCTGGCCGTGCAGCCGCCGAGATTGACGACGACGAGAAACAGCGCGCTCAGGCAATCGAGGCGGAAGTGCGAGCCGAGCCACGGCAATCCGATCGGCAGTCGCAGTGTGGCGACCGCATGGGGGTCGGCGACCAGCACCGCGCCGGCGACTGCCAATGCAACCGCGCTCGCGACCAGCCCGATCGCGTAGACGGCAGGCGTGGTCGCACGCCAGCGCGCGCCGGCCACCGACGCCAAGCCCGCCGCGAGCAGAACTCCAACGCATGACAGAACGACTGCCAGAGCCATCGTCTCGTTGCCCTCACTCGCCGGTGCCGGGTCGACTCCAGGGCTCTCGACCGGCCGGCAGATCTTCTATCGCGGCTTGAGTCGAACCCCGCGACCGCCGCCGTCGCTGACTGCTCCCTGGTTGATCAGCTCAATGCCCGCGGTTTCGAGCGCGGCAATCAGCTTCATCAACGATTCCACCTGCCCCCGGATCACGTCTTCGCTCGCTTCCATGCGCTGGATGGTCGGCAGCGACAGCCCGGAGGCTTGTGCCAGGTCGCGCTGATCCATCCCCAGCAACGCCCGGGCGGCCCTGAGTTGGGCGGCGGTGATCATGGTCGCTACATGAATTGTGCGGTTTGAACCATCAGTTGTTCATGATAGGAAGGCAATATCAATAAATCAAGCTTCATTCACCAAGGCCGCGGCGATGTTCGGGCGACCCGACCGGACCCCGTTTATCATGGCCCGCCTGGGTACCGATTTGGGGGTTGGGCCAGCGCCGGACCGGTATGCGCAGCTCACAACGGGCACTTTCGCCTGACAGACGAGGAACAACACCATGAAGATCATCCGCCGCCCCGTTCTCCAGCTGGTCATGACCGCCCTGGCCCTGACCGCCACCGGCGCCTTCGCCCAGGCCGACTATCCGAGCCGCCCGGTGAGGATCATCGTGCCGTTCGCCGCCGGCGGCCCGGCCGACAACTACGCCCGCTTCATCGCCCAGCGCCTGCAGACCGAGCTCAAGCAGCCGTTCGTCGTGGATGACCGGCCGGGCGCGGGATCGATCATCGGCACCGACGCGGTGGCCAAGTCGCCGCCCGACGGCTACACGCTGCTGATGATGTCCAACACCCACACGGTGAACGAGACGCTGGTGCCCAACAAGCCGTTCAACCTGATGAACGACTTCGTCGGCATCGCGCCGGTGAACTACTCGGACCTGATGCTGGTGGTGCACCCGTCGGTGCCGGCGAAGAACCTGGCCGAGCTGCTCGCGCTGGCCAAGTCCAAGCCGGGCAAGCTCAATTACGCGTCGTCGGGCACCGGCACGCCGTATCACATGGCCGGCGAGCTGTTCAAGTACATGGCCGGCGTCAAGATCACCCACATCCCGTACAAGGGCAGCTCGGGCGCGCGCACCGACGTGGTGGGCGGCCAGGTCGACATGATGTTCGACGCGGTGACCACCATGGCTCCGCTGGCCAAGGAATGCAAGGTGCGCGGCCTGGCCACCACCGGCCAGGTCCGCAACTCGATCACCCCCGACCTGCCGACGGTGTCCGAAGCCGGCGTCCCGAAGTACGAGGCCACCATCTGGCTGGGCCTGATGGCGCCCAAGGGCACGCCCGCCGAGATCGTCAACAAGCTCAACGCCGAGATCCGCAAGATCGTGGCGCAGCCCGACGTCAAATCCGCCTGGGCGGCGCAAGGCGCCGTGCCCATGTCGATGAGCGTGCCGGAGTTTCAGCAGTACCTGAAGGATGACATCGCCAAGTGGGCCAACATCGTCAGGATCTCGGGCGCCAAGCCGGAATAAGCGTGTGGCCACCGAGATCGCTTTCACCCTGAACGGACGCCCCACGGCCGTCGAGGTCGACCCCGACCAGAGCCTGCTGGACGTCCTGCGCAACACCCTGGCCCTGAAGGCCACGCGCATGGGCTGCGGCCTGGGCCAGTGCGGCGCCTGCACCGTCATCATCGACGCGCACGCCGTCAATTCCTGCGACACACCGATGTGGTCGGTCGCCGGCAAGGACGTCATCACGCTGGAGGGCCTGGGCACCCGCGCGTCGCCGCATCCGCTGCAAACCGCCTTCATCGAGGAGCAGGCCCTGCA
Organism: Comamonadaceae bacterium; assembly: GCA_012274225.1. Taxonomy (GTDB): domain Bacteria; phylum Pseudomonadota; class Gammaproteobacteria; order Burkholderiales; family Burkholderiaceae_C; genus Ramlibacter. The sequence continues at coordinate 10,221 of JAAOZX010000308.1, forward strand.
GTGCGGCTATTGCACCAGCGGCATGCTGATGGCGGCGGCGGCGCTGCTGAGGCGCAACCCGCAACCGTCGGAAGGCGACATCCGGCAGGCGCTGGAAGGCAACCTGTGCCGCTGCGGCGTGCACAACCGGGTGCTGCGCGCCGTTCAGAAGGCCGGCGAGTGAGCCCGCCGGTCATCCCCGAGAACCTGAAGGCGCATCCGCGCCTGGGCCAGTGGCTGGACGTCGCGCCCGACGGCCGCATCCGCGCGCATTCGGGCAAAGTCGACATCGGCCAGGGCATCCTGCATGCGCTGCGGCTGATCGTCGCGGAGGAGCTGGAGCTCGACCCCGGCCAGGTGGTGATGGAACGCGCCACCACGGCCCGCAGCCCCGACGAGGCGGTGACCTCCGGCAGCCTGTCGATCCAGCATTCCGGCACCGCCCTGCGCTACGCCGCTGCCCATCTACGC
>JAAOZX010000309.1 GCA_012274225.1 Comamonadaceae bacterium
ACAGGAGCAGCTTGCCGAGATCAAGCACTTCTGGAACCAGTACGGCAACCTCATCACCTGGGCGATGATCGTCGTCTTCGGCTCGATCGCCGCCTGGAACGGCTGGCAGTACTGGCAACGCACGCAGGCGGCGCAGGCCTCAGCGATGTACGACGAAGTGGAGCGCGCCGCGCAGGCCGGGGATACGTCGCGGGTGGAACGCGCGTTCTCCGACATGAAGGACAAGTTCGGCGGCACCACCTACGCGCAACAGGCTGGCCTCCTCACGGCCGCCGTGATGCAGGAAAAGGGCAACACCGACGCCGCCAAGGCTGCCCTCGGCTGGGTCGCCGACAAGGCTTCCGACGAGGGCTATCAGGCCGTCGCGCGGCTGCGGCTGGCCGGCGTGCTGATCGAGACCAAGGCCTACGACGATGCGCTCAAGCAGCTGTCGGCCGATTTTCCGACGGAGTTCGCGCCGCTGGTGGCCGATCGACGCGGCGACGTCTACAACCTGCAGGGCAAGAAGGCGGAAGCGAAGGTCGAATACGAGAAGGCCTACAAGGGACTCGAAGATCGGGTCGACTATCGGCGCCTGGTCGAAGTCAAGCTCAGTGCGCTGGGTGTCGATCCCAAGCAACTGGGCACGCCAATGGCTGCGGCCGCCGGCAGCGCCAAGCCATGATGCGGCCCTCGATTCGCGCCCTGGCGACGGTATGCGCCATCGGCGCGGCGGTCGCTTTGGCCGGCTGTTCCATGCTGCCCACTTCAATGGGCGGCACGGCCGAGAAGCCCAAGCCCGCTGAACTGCCGCCCAATGCCGCCCTGATCGCGGTTCGCGCGGCCTGGACGGCACGGGTGGGCGAAGTGCGCCTGCCACTCACCGTCAATGTGCGCGGCAGTACGGTCACCCTGGCCGCCAGCGACGGCACCGTCGCGGCGATCGATGCCGCGACCGGCCGCGACCTCTGGCGCGCCAATGTGGGCGGCCCGCTGGCCGCCGGCGTCGGCAGCGACGGCAAGGTAACGGCGGTGGTGACGCGCGCCAATGAACTGGTCGCACTGGACAGCGGCAAGGAGATCTGGCGCGAGAAGCTCGCGGCGGTCGCGTACACCGCTCCCTTCGTGGCCGGCGCGCGGGTGTTTGTCCTCACCGCTGATCGCGCCGTGACGGGCTATGACGGCCAGACCGGCCGCAAGCTGTGGAGCCAGCAACGCCCGGGCGAGCCGTTGGTGCTGCGCCAGGGCGGGGTGATGCTGGCGGTCGGCAACACCCTGGTGGTCGGCCTGTCGGGCCGCATGGTGGGGCTCGATCCGCTCACCGGCGCCGTGCGCTGGGAAGCCCCGCTGGCGTCGCCGCGCGGCATCAACGACGTGGAACGGTTGGTCGACCTGGTGGGCAGCGTAGCCCGCGACGGCGAGACCGTGTGCGCCCGGGCCTTCCAGACCGCCGTGGGCTGCGTCAACGCGGCCCGAGGCGCGGTGCTATGGACCAAGCCGTCCAATGGCAACGAGGGGCTCAGCGGCGATGGCCGGCTGGTCTTCGGCACCGAGGCCGATGGCAAGGTGGTCGCCTGGAAGCGTGAAAACGGCGAGCGGGCCTGGATCACCGACCGGCTGCAATACCGCGCGCTGACGGCGCCACTTTCCCTGGGCCGATCGGTCGTGATCGGCGACAACACCGGGCTGGTGCACATGCTGTCGCGGGAGGACGGTACGCCGCTCAATCGCCTTACCACCGACGGATCGCCGGTGGCGGCCGCCCCGGTCGTCGCCGGCAACACCCTGGTGGTGGTCACCCGCAACGGCGGCGTCTACGGCTTCGTTCCGGAATGAACCGGCTCGGGTCGCCGGCGGGTGAACGGTCGTGAAACCGGTCCTGGCCCTGGTGGGCCGTCCCAATGTCGGCAAGTCGACGCTGTTCAACCGGCTGACCAAGTCGCGTGATGCCATCGTGGCCGACTTCGCCGGCCTCACCCGTGATCGCCACTACGGCAACGCCAGGCAGGGCAAGCGCGAGTTCATTGTCATCGACACCGGTGGCTTCGAGCCGACGGCGGAGAGCGGCATCTACATGGAGATGGCCCGACAGACCCGGCAGGCGGTGGCCGAAGCCGACGTGGTGATCTTCGTGCTCGACGCCCGCGGCGGCCTGACGGGGCAGGATCACGACATCGCCGGCTACCTGCGCAAGCTGGGCAAGCCCACGGTGCTGGCGGTCAACAAGGCTGAAGGGATGACCGAAGGCGTGCAGCTGACCGAGTTCTACGAACTGGGCCTGGGCGAAGTGCACCCCATCTCGGCAGCGCACGGCCAGGGCATCCGCAGCCTGATCGAAGTCGCGCTGCAGCCGCTGAACCTGCCGGACGAGGACGAAGAGGACGAAGCCCAGGACACCGGTGTCATCAAGCTGGCGGTGGCGGGCCGGCCCAACGTTGGCAAGTCGACGCTGATCAATACCTGGCTGGGCGAAGAGCGGCTGGTGGCCTTCGACCAGCCCGGCACCACCCGCGACGCGATCTCGGTGCCGTTCGAGCGCGGCGGCCAGAAGTTCGAGCTGATCGACACGGCCGGGCTGCGCCGCAGGGGCAGGGTGTTCGAGGCGATCGAGAAGTTCTCGGTGGTCAAGACGCTCCAGGCGATCGAGTCCGCCAACGTCGTGCTGCTGCTGCTGGATGCGACTCAGGGCGTCACCGACCAGGACGCGCACATCGCCGGCTACAGCCTCGAAAGCGGCCGGGCGGTGGTGGTCGCCGTCAACAAGTGGGATGCGGTGGATGCGTATCAGCGCGAGCAGGTGCAACGCCAGATCGAAACCCGGCTGCCGTTCCTGAAATTCGCACCCGTCCATTTCATCTCGGCCATGAAGCGCCAGGGCCTGGGACCGGTCTGGACCTCGATCGGGCAGGCCCATCGGTCGGCCATGATCAAGATGCCCACGCCGGTGTTGACCCGGTTGCTGCTCGAAGCTGTGCAGTTCCAGTCGCCCCAGCGCGCCGGGATGTTCCGCCCCAAACTGCGTTACGCCCACCAGGGCGGCATGAACCCGCCCGTCATCATCGTGCACGGCAATTCGCTGGAGCATGTCACCGAAGCCTACAAGCGCTTCCTGGAAGGGCGGTTCCGCAAGGAATTCAAGCTGATCGGCACACCGCTGCGGATCGAGATGAAGAGTTCGCGCAACCCCTACGCCGACAAGGAATAGGCGCCGCCTGCGACTGTTCGGCCGGACCGACTCGGTGTGCCGGCCTTGAGCTAGCAAAATCCGCACCCAGTTGCGGTGGTATCGGCTTCGGCCTACTTGCGCGCTCCACTTGCTGTGGTAAGGTCCAGTTTCCAACAACTTCCGAATGCGGAACACGGAGAATATCGTGAGCAACAAAGGGCAGTTACTACAAGACCCCTTCCTCAACACCTTGCGTCGCGAGCATGTGCCGGTGTCGATTTACCTCGTCAATGGCATCAAGCTGCAGGGCCAGATCGAGTCTTTCGACCAGTACGTTGTGCTCTTGCGCAATACAGTGACCCAGATGGTCTACAAGCACGCCATCTCCACGATCGTGCCAGGCCGGGCCGTGAACTTCATCACCGCCGAAAGCACCGAACCCGACGCGAGCTGAGGCTCTGCGCGCCCGTGAATTGCGCGGGCTTGTCATCGCAGAACCAGCCCCCACCTTTCCTACTTGAGTCTTCCCGCACAGCCCGATCGCCCCAGCGCGCCCGCCATCCTGGTTGGCGTGGATCTGGGGCTGCCGCATTTCGACGCCGAGCTCGAGGAGCTGGGGCTGCTGGCCGAAACGGCCGGACTGCAGCCGGTCGCCCGGGTTGTCTGCAAACGCAAGGCCCCCGACGCCGCGTTGTTCATCGGCAAGGGGAAGGCTGACGAGATTAAATTGCTGGCCGATCAGACCGGCGCGACCGAGGTGCTGTTCGACCAGGCGTTGAGCCCGGCCCAGCAGCGCAACCTGGAGCGCCACCTCGACCGGCCGGTCAACGACCGGACTTTGCTCATCCTTGAAATCTTCGCGCAGCGCGCCCGCAGCCACGAGGGCAAGCTGCAGGTCGAGCTGGCCCGGCTGCGATACGTCAGCACGCGGCTGGTCCGGCGCTGGTCCCACCTGGAGCGCCAGACCGGCGGCGCCGGGGTGCGGGGCGGCCCGGGCGAGAAGCAGATCGAACTGGACCGCCGGATGATCGGCGACGCCATCAAGCGCACCCGCGAACGGCTGGAAAAGGTCAAGCGCCAGCGCCAGACCCAGCGCCGCCGGCGCGAGCGCCAGGGTTCGTTCAACATTTCCCTGGTGGGTTACACCAACGCCGGCAAGACCACCCTTTTCAACGGCTTGGTCAAGGCGCGTGCGTATGCCGCCAACCAGCTGTTTGCCACGCTGGACACGACGACCCGCCAGCTCTACCTTGGCGAAGCCGCCCAATCGGTCTCCCTGTCCGACACCGTGGGCTTCATCCGCGACCTGCCGCATGGCCTGATCGATGCGTTCCAGGCCACCCTGCAGGAGGCGGCCGACGCCGACCTGCTGCTGCACGTGGTCGATGCGGCCAATCCCAATTACCCCGAGCAGATCGGCGAGGTGCAGCGCGTGCTGCACGAGATCGGCGCGGGCGACGTGCCGCAACTGCTGGTGTTCAACAAGATCGACCTGCTCGACCCCGGCCAGAGGCCGCGCCAGGCGAACGACCTGTTCGAGCTGGAGGGCGTCCAGATGCCGCGCGTGTTCGTCAGCGGCGCGACGGGCGAGGGGCTGCCGCAGTTGCGCCAGCAATTGGCGAAGGTCTTGAGCCAGCGCAAGGCCGAGCAGCCAGCCGGGCATCCGGAAGCCGAAATCCGCGAAACCTCCGCCTGATTGGGCACAATGCGGCTGCAACTACAACGAGACCTGAGCGCATGAACCTCCATACAAGCAGCCGCCCCTGGGGGGGGCTCAAAGGCCGGATCAGGGGCATGTTCAACCTGAACGATCCGCGCTGGGGGCGGGGCGACGACAAGCAGTCCGAAAGCAACCGGCCCGATCCGCAGAAGCCCGAAGGCAACGGCAAAGGTCCGAACCAGGGCCCGCCGGACCTGGACGAACTCTGGCGCGACTTCAATCGCAAACTCGGCGGCCTGTTCGGTGGCAAGGGACGCCGACCGGACAACGGCGGTGGCTTTGGCGGCGGCGGCAATTTCCGTCCCGACATGAAGAGTGCCGGTGTTGGCGCCGGCCTGGTGCTGCTGGTGGTGTTTGTCATCTGGATGGGCACCGGCATCTTCATCGTGCAGGAAGGCCAGCAGGCCGTCATCACGCGGTTCGGGCGCTACCACTCGACGCTGGGTGCCGGCTTCAATTACCGCCTGCCTTACCCGATCGAACGGCACGAAACCGTGTATGTCACCCAGATCCGTTCGGTCGACGTCGGCCGCGATTCCGTGATCAAGGCCACCGGCCTGCGCGAATCGGCCATGCTGACCGAGGACGAGAACATCGTGGAGATCAAGTTCGCGGTGCAGTATCGGCTGAACGACGCCCGCGCCTTCCTGTTCGAGAGCAAGAACCCGGCCGACGCCGTGGTGCAGGCGGCCGAAACGGCGGTGCGCGAAGTGGTCGGCAAGATGCGCATGGACTCGGCGCTGTCCGACGAGCGCGACCAGATCGCGCCGCGCGTGCGTGCGTTGATGCAAACGATGCTGGACCGCTACAAGGTCGGCATCGAGGTCGTGGGCATCAACCTCCAGCAAAGCGGCGTGCGGCCGCCCGAACAGGTGCAGGCGGCTTTCGACGACGTGTTGAAGGCTGGGCAGGAGCGTGAGCGGGCCAAGAACGAAGCCCAGGCCTACGCCAACGACGTGATTCCGCGGGCGGTGGGATCGGCTTCACGCCTGACGCAGGAAGCGGACGGCTACAAGGCGCGGATCGTGGCCCAGGCCCAGGGCGATGCGCAGCGCTTCAAGTCCGTGCTGGCCGAATACCAGCGCGCGCCCCAGGTCACCCGCGACCGCATGTACCTGGAAACCATGCAGCAGATCTACAGCAGCGTCAGCAAGATCCTGGTCGAGTCGCGCCAGGGCGGCAGCCTGCTGTACCTCCCGCTCGACAAGATCCTGCAGCAGGCGGCCCAGGGCGCCGTCACCGAGCCGCCGGCCACTCCCGCCGCTGCCGCGCAACCGCCGGCCGCGCCGGCCGGCGTCAGTGGCGATTCCCGCACCCGCGACAACTCGCGAACCCGCGACCGCGAAACGCGGTAGCCGGGAGGGCACAAGAATATGAACAGAATCGGATTCATCGTCACGTCGGCCCTGGTGTTGCTGGCGCTGCTCAGCTCGATGCTCTTCGTGGTCGACCAGCGCCAGTTCGGCGTGGTCTACGCACTGGGGCAGATCAAGGAAGTGATCACCGAGCCGGGCCTGAATTTCAAGCTGCCGCCGCCGTTTCAGAACGTGAGCTACATCGACAAGCGGCTGCTGACGCTGGACAGCCCCGACACCGAGCCGATGCTGACGCTGGAAAAGCAGCGGGTGGTGATCGACTGGTTCGTGCGCTGGCGCATCATCGATCCGTCGCAGTACATCCGCAACGTGGGCCTGGACGAGGCGGCCGGCGCCAACCAGCTCAATCGGGTCGTGCGCAACGCCTTCCAGGAAGAGATCAACCGGCGCACGGTGCGCGAACTGCTGGCCAGCAAGCGCGAGCAGCTCATGGCCGACGTCAAGCGCGAGGTGATCGAAGCGGTCAAGGGCGCCAAGCCCTGGGGTATCGACGTCGTCGACGTGCGCATCACGCGGGTGGACTACGTGGAGGCCATCACCGAATCGGTCTACCGCCGCATGGAAGCCGAGCGCAAGCGGGTGGCCAACGAGCTGCGATCGACCGGCGCCGCCGAGGGCGAGAAGATCCGGGCCGACGCCGACCGCCAGCGCGAGGTCACCATCGCCAATGCCTACCGCGACGCCCAGAAGATCAAGGGCGAGGGCGATGCCCAGGCGACGGCGATCTATGGCGAGGCCTTCGGCCGGGATCCCCAATTCGCCCAGTTCTATCGCAGCCTCGAAGCCTACAAGGCCACCTTCAACAAGAAGGCCGACGTGATGGTGCTCGACCCGGCCAATTCGGAGTTCTTCAAGGCGTTCCGCGGCAGCGGCGCCACGGCCGCGCCGGCGAAGAAGTAGGCTTTGGACAGCGACACCGTCTGGATGGCACTGGCTCTGGTGCTGGTGTTCGAGGGCCTCTTTCCCTTCATTTCGCCGGCTGGCTGGCGCCGCACCTTCACGCGGGTGCTGGAGCTGCAAAACGGCCAGCTGCGCTTCTTCGGCCTGTGCAGCATCCTGGCCGGCCTCGCGCTGCTCTGGTTGGTCTCGTAAGTGCGGGGCACCCGCAGGCCGGCTCTGCAGGCCGCGTGACAGGCGTCAAGCAATTGACGCGGAAGCCCGCCATCGGGCCGGTAAAATACCGCTTTTAACAGCGCCCCCTTCCCATGTCCGCCTGGGTCCTTCCGGATCACATCGCCGATGTATTGCCCTCCGAGGCCCGGCACATCGAAGAACTCCGCCGCGAATTGCTCGACACGGCCAGCGGGTACGGCTATGAGCTGGTGATGCCGCCGCTGTTGGAACACCTGGAATCGCTGCTCACCGGCACCGGCGAGGCGCTCGGGCTGCAAACCTTCAAGCTAGTCGACCAGCTCTCGGGGCGGATGATGGGCCTGCGGGCCGACACCACGCCGCAGGTCGCCCGCATCGACGCGCACCTGCTCAATCGCCAGGGCGTCGCCCGACTATGCTACTGCGGCCCGGTGCTGCACACCCGGCCCGACCGGCCCCATGCCACGCGCGAGCCGCTGCAGTTCGGCGCCGAGATCTACGGTCACGCCGGCCTGGAAGCCGACCTCGAAGCGCTGTTGCTGGCGCTGGACTGCCTGAAGGCCACGCAGGTCGGTCAGCTCACCGTCGACATGGCCGATGTGCGCATCGTGGGCGCGCTGCTGGCCGGGACCGCGCTGGATGCGGCGGCGCTGGCCCGGGTGCACGCGGCGCTGGCCATCAAGGATGCGAGCGAGCTGAAGGTGCTGGCGCGTGACCTTCCGGCGGCGGTGCGCGAAGGCCTGCTGGCGCTGGTGACACTCTATGGCGATGCGGCCGTGCTGGTGGAAGCGCAGAAGCAGCTGCCGGCCCTGCCGGGCTTGCGCGAGGCGCTGGCCAACCTGAAATGGCTGGCGGGCCATCTGCAGGGTGCCAGGGTCAGTTTCGACCTGGCCGACCTGCGTGGCTACGCCTATTACAGCGGCGCGCGCTTCTCGATCTACGTGCCCGGCGCCAGCGATGCGCTGGTGCGGGGCGGCCGCTACGACGAAGTGGGCGCGGTGTTCGGCCGCAACCGGCCGGCGGTTGGCTTCAGCCTGGATGTGAAGGAGCTGGTCGCCGTCGCGGCGGCGCGGCCGTTGCGGGCCGCCATCCGTGCGCCCTGGCTGGACAGCGGCAAGGACGCGGCCGCGCTGCGCGACGCCATCGCCTCGCTGCGCAACCGCGGCGAGATCGTGGTCTGCGCGCTGCCCGGCCACCAGAGCGAGGTGGACGAATTCCAGTGCGACCGTGAGCTGGCGCCCGCGGACGGCCGCTGGGTCGTCAAGGCGCTGTAACGGCGCCAAGGATTTATTACTTTCCCCGAAAGCGATGTGATGACGAAGACAAAAGGCCGTAACGTGGTCGTGGTCGGAACCCAATGGGGCGACGAGGGCAAGGGCAAGCTGGTCGACTGGCTGACCGAGATGGCGCAGGGCGTGGTGCGTTTCCAGGGCGGCCACAACGCCGGCCACACGCTGGTGATCAACGGCGTCAAGACCGCGCTGCACCTGATCCCCAGCGGCATCATGCGGCCGGGCGTCAAATGCTACATCGGCAATGGCGTGGTGCTGTCGGCCGCCAAGCTGTTCGAGGAAATCGCCGGCCTGGAGAAGGCCGGGGTCGAGGTGCGATCGCGCCTTCGCATCAGCGAGGCCTGCCCGCTGATCCTGCCGTTCCATGCGGCGCTGGACGTCGCGCGCGAAACCCTGCGCGAACAGGGCGGCAGCGAAAAGATCGGCACCACCGGGCGCGGCATTGGCCCGGCCTACGAGGACAAGATCGCCCGCCGCGCGATGCGCGTGCAGGACCTGAAGCACCCGCAGCGTTTCGCCGAGAAGCTCAAGACGCTGCTGGACCTGCACAACTTCATCCTCACCAAGTACCTCAACGCACCGGCGGTGGACTATCAGGCAGTGTTCGACGAGGCGATGGGCCACGCGGAGCTGCTCAGGCCGATGATGGCTGACGTCTCGCGCGAACTGAACGAGGCGCACCTGCGCGGCGACAACCTGCTGTTCGAGGGCGCGCAGGGCACCCTGCTGGACGTCGACCACGGCACCTATCCCTACGTCACCTCGAGCAACTGCGTGGCCGGCAATGCGGCCGCCGGCGCCGGCATCGGCCCCGGGTTGCTGCACTACATTCTGGGCATCACCAAGGCTTACGTCACCCGCGTCGGCGGCGGCCCGTTCCCGACCGAGCTGGAGTGGGAAAAGCCCGGCACCCCCGGCTATCACATGTCCACCGTGGGCGCTGAAACCGGCGTAACGACCGGCCGCAGCCGCCGTTGCGGCTGGTTCGAC
>JAAOZX010000310.1 GCA_012274225.1 Comamonadaceae bacterium
CAGCCAGTCTGCCTGTACGCCGTGCAGTTCCGGGAAGGGACGCTGTTCGTGTATGTCCCCGGAACAGCCCGGTCCCATCGAGACCTGGCGATCGAGGACCTGGTGCGCAAGCGTGTGCCGGTGCTGACACAGGTCGCTGTCCTGGTCACGGACTTGCAGAACTCGGCAAGGATCTGGTCCGAGCTGCCCCCGGAAGAATATTTCGAGCTGATCAACGACATCTGGGCGCTGGTGGACCCGATCTTCCGACGCCATCACGGCAATCAGGGCAAGCACGGCGGCGACGGAATGGTCTGCTACTTCTTTCCAGTGGCCGGTTCCAGCCATACCTGGAATGCTGTAGTGGCCGCCCATGAGATGCGCGAAGCGATGCGGCAGGTGAGCAAGGCCTGGCAGGCGCGAAAGGGCTGGAACACCGAGCTTTTCCTGAACACCGGCCTGAACGAGGGGCAGGAATGGCTGGGCACCTTCCAATCGGCCAGCCGTACCGAGTTCACCGTGCTGGGCGACACGATCAACCATGCGACACGGATTTCGCAGTTCGCCCGGTCAGGCGCGATCTGGGCCACCAAGAACCTCATCGGGAAGCTGACGGCTGACGAACGGGCACGTCTGAGATATGGGGTTCGCCGCAAGAACACCAATGGCCAGGAAGTCCTGGTCGCCGCGGTGTTCTCCGACGTGGAGTCCCTGGCCGATCCGGCCGCCGGCGAGCGGTTGCAGGAAATCGCTCGCCTGCCGATCACGGAAATCGTCGATATCGCGGAACCCGACAAGCGCGCCGAGCGCGCGTCCGGTCCCATCCCCACCTGAATATCCGGAAACAGAGGCCGCCCATGCGTTGGTTCAAGCCAAACCTCAGAAGCAGTATCAATGCCATCTTCGGCCTCACCCATCATCGGCAGGCGGCGTCCGACTCGATGCTCGAAATCGGCATCCAGGAAATCCGGGACGCCATGCTCGACCTGATGGGAGAAATGGCCGACAACCCCTCCCCGGTGGTAACGCGGCGAATCCGCTATGCGGTGGACATCCAGGCCCTGTGGTACCTGCGCGGCGATCTGATGGGGGTGTTGGCCAAGCGCCATGGCGAGGCAGTCGCGCGCGCGAAACTCGAGGCGATCACGGAGATGTTCGCGGATCTGGGACCGCTGGGCCTGCGGTCGCGTCCCAGCCCCCTGAGCACACTCCTGACGAAGAAGAAGAAAAAGTAGGCCGCATCACTCCCACTCGATGGTGGCCGGTGGCTTGCTGCTGACGTCGTAGGTGACACGGTTGATCCCGCGCACTTCGTTGATGATCCGGCCCGACACTTTCTTCAGCAAGGCGTAAGGCAGTTCGGCCCAGTCCGCCGTCATGAAGTCGCTGGTCTGCACCGCGCGCAGCGCCACCACGTAGTCATAGGTACGGCCATCGCCCATCACGCCGACGCTCTTGACCGGCAGGAACACGGCGAAGGCCTGGCTGGTGAGCTCATACCAGGTCTTGCCGCTGGCTGCGTCCTTGAAATTGCGCAACTCCTCGATGAAGATCGCGTCGGCCCGGCGCAGCAGGTCAGCATATTCCTTCTTCACCTCGCCCAGGATCCGAACGCCCAGTCCCGGACCCGGAAAGGGATGGCGATAGACCATTTCGGGCGGCAGGCCCAGGGCGACACCCAGCTCGCGCACTTCGTCCTTGAACAGGTCGCGCAGCGGCTCCAGCAGCTTCAGGCCCAGCTCCTGCGGCAGCCCGCCCACGTTGTGGTGGCTCTTGATCGACATCGCCTTCTTGTTCTTGGCGCCTCCCGACTCGATCACGTCGGGATAGATCGTGCCCTGGGCCAGCCACTTCGCGCCCTTGTGGGCACCGTCCAGGCCCGCCTTCAGCCGCGCCGCCTCGGCCTTGAAGACTTCCACGAACTCGCGCCCGATGATCTTGCGCTTGGCCTCCGGGTCGATGACGCCGGCCAGCTCGCGCAGGAAGACTTCGCTGGCGTTCACCCGGATCACCTTGGCGTGGAGCTTGCCCGCGAACATGTCCATCACCAGGTCGCCTTCGTTCAGCCGCAGCAGGCCGTGATCGACGAACACGCAGGTCAGCTGGTCGCCGATGGCGCGGTGGATCAATGCGGCGGCCACCGACGAATCGACGCCGCCGGACAGCCCCAGGATCACCTCCTCGTCGCCGACCTGGCGGCGGATGGATTCCACGGCCTCGGCAACGTGATCCCGCATCACCCAGTCCGGCCGCGCCCCGCAAATGCCCAGCACGAAGCGCTCGAGGATGGCCCGCCCCTGCTGGGTGTGCGTGACCTCGGGGTGAAATTGCACGGCATAGAAGCCGCGCGACTCGTCGGCCATTCCGGCGATGGGGCAGCTTTCGTTGGACGCCATCAGCTTGAAGCCGGGCGGCAGCTCGACCACCTTGTCGCCATGGCTCATCCAGACATTGAGCATGCCGTGGCCTTCGGGCGTGGCGAAGTCGGCGATGTCCTCCAGCAAACGGGTGTGGCCGCGGGCGCGGACGCTGGCGAAACCGAACTCGCGCAGATGCCCGCCCTCCACCTTTCCACCCAGCTGATGAGCCATTGTCTGCATGCCGTAGCAGATCCCCAGCACCGGCACGCCCAGCTCGAACACGGCTTGCGGCGACTTGTCCGTGGTCTCCTCGTACACGCTGGCATGACTGCCTGAGAGGATGACGCCTTTCAGGCCGCCGTCGGCCGCATACCGGCGGATCCAGTCGTCCGTGACGTCGCAGGGGTGGACCTCGCAGAACACATGGGCTTCGCGCACCCGCCGCGCGATCAGCTGGGTGACCTGCGAACCGAAATCGAGGATGAGGATCTTCTGGTGTTCCATGGCTCAGAGTCTTGCGAAATCGGAAGAATGCACGCCTGCGGCTCCGGATAGGTCCGGTGCCGGCAGGTCCGGTTCAGGGCAGATGCGGGGCAGAAAGGCTTCCCCGGCCGTCACTCGGCGCGGTAGTTCGGGGCTTCCTTGGTGATCTGCACGTCGTGGACATGGCTCTCACGCATGCCCGCGGCCGTGATCTGCACGAATTCCGCCCGGTCGTGCATTTCGCCGATGGTGGCGCAGCCGCAATAGCCCATGCTGGCGCGGACCCCCCCGCCCATCTGGAACACGATCGAGACCAGCGACCCCTTGTAGGGCACGCGGCCTTCGACCCCTTCGGGCACCAGCTTGTCGGCGTTCGGATTGCCGGTGGTGGCCTCCTGGAAATAGCGGTCCGCGCTGCCCTGCTGCATGGCCCCGATCGAGCCCATGCCGCGGTAGCTCTTGTAGCTGCGGCCCTGGTACAGCACGATCTCGCCCGGCGACTCTTCGGTGCCCGCAAACATGCTGCCCATCATCACGGTGCTGGCTCCCGCCGCGAGGGCCTTGGAGATATCGCCCGAGTAGCGCACGCCACCGTCGGCAATCAGTGGCACGCCGGTGCCGCGCAAGGCGGTGGCCACGTTGTCGATAGCCGTGATCTGCGGTACCCCGACGCCGGCGACGATCCGGGTGGTGCAGATCGATCCCGGACCTATGCCCACTTTCACCGCGTCGGCGCCCACGTCGGCCAAGGCAAGGGCCGCCGAGCCCGTGGCAATGTTGCCGCCAATCACGTCGACCTGAGGATAGTTCCGCTTGACCCAGCGCACGCGCTCAATCACGCCCTTGCTGTGGCCATGAGCGGTGTCGACCACGATCGCGTCGACCCCGGCCTTGACCAGCGCCTCGACCCGCTCCTCGGTGCCCTCCCCGACGCCGACCGCCGCGCCGACCCGCAGCCGCCCTGCGGCGTCGCGGGCAGCGCTCGGAAAACTGGTCTGCTTGGTGATGTCCTTCACGGTGATCAGGCCCTTGAGCTCGAACGCGTCGTTGATCACCAGCAGGCGCTCGAGCTTGTACTTGTTCAGTAGCGCCTTGGCCTCGGACGGGCTGGTGCCCTCGCGGACGGTGATGAGCTTTTCGCGCGGTGTCATGATTTCGCGCACCGGCACGTCATAGCGGGTTTCGAAGCGCAGGTCGCGTCCGGTCACGATTCCCACCACCTTGCCGCCGTCGACGACCGGAAAACCGGAAATGCCCAGCTGTTCCTGCATGTCGATGACCTGGCGCACCGTATGGCTGGGCGTGATGATGACCGGGTCGCGCAGCACGCCGGATTCATAGCGCTTGACCCGCGCGACCTCGGCCGCCTGCTGCCTGGGCGTGAGATTCTTGTGGACGATGCCGATGCCGCCCTCCTGGGCGATGGCGATCGCCAGGCGGGCTTCGGTCACGGTATCCATCGCGGCGGATACCAGGGGCAGGTTCAGCTCGATGTTGCGCGACAGCCGGGTTGCCAGCACCGTGTCCTTGGGAAGGACCGGAGAGAACGCCGGCACCAGCAGAACATCGTCGAAGGTGAGTGCTTTTCCGAGGAGGCGCATTCAGCCTCCGGCCAGCTGGCTCGAAGAGGCAAAAGCCCCTGGACGGGGCTGCGAACGACGTTGCGGACGGGGGCTGGGCGCCATGAATGCTCCAAAAGGGCGATTGTATCCGGGGGCCCTCGGCCGACTCGGCGCACATGGGGATCCCCGAGGATCGGGGGGCAGGCGCGGCGCCACGACAACAGCCAGTGCGCTGCGGATGGCGCCCGGCCGCCGCTCGGCGCTACACTTGGTCAATGAAACTGCTCCGCTTGACCCTGCTCGGCTTGGCCCTGGCCCTGCCCGCCGCCGGCTTCGCCCAATGGCAGTGGATCGAC
>JAAOZX010000311.1 GCA_012274225.1 Comamonadaceae bacterium
AACCCCGATTTCCTTGAACCGTTCCGCCGTCGCCGGTTCCACGATGCCCTCGAAGTCCTCCATTTCGTAGAGCTGCCGCACCTCGATCTCGGCGGGCTTGTCGCGGGCCACGGGATTGGGAAAGCGCCTGGTCCATTCCAGCGCCTCGGCGCGGTTGCGCACCTGGATCAGGGTGTAGCCGGCGATGAGTTCCTTGCTCTCGGCGAAGGGCCCGTCGATCACGGTGCGGCGTTCGCCGTCGTAGCGGATGCGCCAGCCCTTGCTGCTGGGCTGCAGCCCGGAGGCGTCGAGCAGCACGCCCCCCTTGGCCAGTTCCTCGTGGTACTGGGCCATGGCTTCGAAAACCTTCGCGCTGTCGTCCGGAAACTTGCCGGCTTCGGAGTCGGGTGTGGCCTTGACGATGATCATGAATCGCATGGTGTCTCTCCTGGCTGTTGAAGGGGTGAAGCGGCGAACCACCGCGCTTCCGTTCACACGACGAGACAGGCCGCCGCCAATCGACGGCTCCGCATACCTATGGGGCTACGTATAGCAGGGACCGGTGGCGCGCACCTCGACGGTGGCCCACTCGGCGGCCGGGCATTCCCGCGCGATGGCGATCGCCTCGTCGCGGGTCGCGCAGTCCAGCAGGAAGAACCCGCCGACCATTTCCTTGGCCTCGGCAAACGGACCGTCGACGACTTGCGGCCGACCTTGGCCGACCTTGACGCGCACGGCCTCGTCTTGCGAAGTGAGCGATTCGACCGCGCGCAGGACGCCGCGCTGCTTCAGCTCGCCGGCAAAGCGCAGCATGCGCTGGTAAACCGCTTCGCCGTCGGCCCGGCTGCGGGCCTGGCGCTGGCCGATCGGCTCGTGGATCAACAAGAGGTACGGCATGAAACCCCTTCCGCGAAAGCGAAAAGGGCTCAGTCTACGAAAAAATCCGGAATGAAGTGCTTCGTGCCGGGCTTGACCGCGTACTTGTCCAGGTCGGTGATGCCGTGCGCCGCCAGCAGCGCGTCGTCGATGAAGAAGTTACCGCTGTTGCTGCTGGGGCTGGTGAGGATGAGCCAGGCGGCGTCCGACAGGATCTCGGGCTTGCGGCACATGTTGAGGTCCACGCCCGGGATCATCTGCAGCGCGGCTGTGGCGATCGCGGTGCGCGGCCACAGGCTGTTGACGGCGATGCCATGGCGCTTGAACTCCCCCGAGTGGCCCAGCGTGCACATGCTCATGCCGTACTTGGCCATGGTGTAGGCGGTGTGCGCCGCGAACCAGTGCTGCTTCATCGACAGCGGCGGCGACATGTTGAGCACATGCGGGTTGCGCCCTGCCGCCGCCGACTTCTTCAGCTCGGCCAGGCAGGCCTGGGTGCACAGGTAGGTGCCGCGCGCGTTGATGCCGTTCATCAGGTCGTAGCGCTTCATCGGCGTGTGCTCGGTGTCGGTCAGGCTGATCGCGCTGGCGTTGTTGACCAGGATGTCGATACCGCCGAAGGTCGCCACGGCCTTGGCCACCGCCGCATGCACGGCCTCCTCGTCGCGGATGTCGACGGCCAGCGGCAGCGCCTGCCCGCCGGCCGCCTTGATCTCCTCGGCGGCGCTGTAGATGGTGCCGGGCAGCTTGGGGTTGGGGTCGGTGGTCTTGGCCGCGATCACGACGTTGGCGCCGTCGGCGGCCGCCCGTTTGCCGATCGCGAGGCCAATGCCGCGCGAGGCGCCGGTGATGAAGAGGGTTTTGCCTTGCAATGTCGCCATGTGGTCTAACTCCTAAACAAAAAATCAGAACAGCCGGACGCAGAAGACGCAAAAAAGCGCAAAAGCCGCAAAAGAATTCAGATTCATTTTGGTTTCTTCTGCGTCTTCTGCGTACTTTTGCGCCTTCTGCGTCCGGTATTCGTCTCTAGTCTCTTCTTTGGCTGCTACAACTTCGAGAAATCCGGATGGCGCTTTTCCATGAAAGCGGTGAACGCCTCCTTCGCCGCTGGTTCGACCAGCAGTCGCGAGAAGATCGCGCCCTCGTCGGCCATCTGCTGCAGCACGCGCTGCTGCTGGCCCTGCTTCATCAAGCGCTTGGTCTCGACCAGCGCGCTGATCGGCTTGGCTGCCAGCTTGCGCGCCGCCGCCTGGGCCACCCCGTTCGCCTCGGTCGGCGGCACCACGCGATTGACCAGGCCCACTTCGAGCGCGGCCTCGACCATGAACGGCTCGCCCAGCAACAGCGCTTCGGCGGCCCGGTGATAACCCAGCATCTGCGGCACCAGCAGGCTGGAGGCCGCCTCCGGGCACAGCCCCAGGTTGACGAACGGCATCGAGAAAGCCGCGTTGTCGCCGGCATAGACCAGGTCGCAATGGAACAGCAGGGTGGTGCCGATTCCGACCGCCGGTCCGCACACGGCGGCCACGAGCGGCTTGGAGAAAGTGGGCAGGCCGCGCAGGAAGCGGAACGCCGGCGACTCCATTCCGCTGGCGGGCCGGTCGAGAAAATCGCCGATGTCGTTGCCGGCGCTGAACACCGTCTCGTGGCCCTGCAGCACCACCACGCGGACGGCGGGATCCGCGTCGGCGGCTGCGATGGCGTCGGCCATGGCGCCGTACATGGCCAGCGTGATCGAGTTCTTGCGCTCGAGCCGGTTCAGGGTGATCGTCATCACACCGCCTTCGGTGTGGACCAGGATTTCCTTGATCATGCTTGTGCCTCCAATGCTTCCCGGACGAAATCGAGCCGGTCCTGGCCCCAGTACATATTGCCATCGACAAAGCAGGTGGGCGCGCCGAACACGCCGCGGGCCACCGCTTCCTGCGTCAGCGCCTTCAATCGCTCCTTGACCTCCGGGTCCGCCGTCAGCGCCAGCAGCTTTCCCGGATCGAAACCGGCGGCTTTGAGCACACCGCCAACCACCGCAGGATCGTTCATGTCCTTGCCGTCGACCCAGATGGCGCGGTACACGGCGTCCAGGTAGGGCAGCAGCCGGGTCGGCTCGCGCAGTTGCAGACCGGCGGCGCCGCGCATCAGGGTCAAGGTGTTGATCGGAAAGAACGGGTTGTGGCGGAATTCGATGCCGTGGCGGCGGGCAAAGCGCTCGAAGTCGACCATGATGTAGCGACCCTTGGCGGGAACGCTGACAGGCGACTGGTTGCCGGTGGCCTGGAACACGCCGCCCAGCAACATGGGTTTGTATTCCAGCCGGGCGTGGGCTTTCTCGCAGATGCCCGGCAGGCGCTTGAAAGCGATATAGGCGGCCGGGCTGCCGACATCGAAATAGAACTCAACGGTCTTGGTCATAACGTCCCCTCGGGCTTTCAGAATTTCTCGAGCCAGGGCCGCAGGTCCAGCTCGTGGGTCCAGGCGTCGCGTGGCTGGCGATGCAGCATCCAGTAACTGTCGGCAATGTGATCCGGGTTGAGGATGCCGTCGCGATCCTTCAGAGCGTAGCGTTCAGGGAAGTTGTCGCGGATGAACGCGGTATCGATCGCACCGTCGACGATCACATGGGCCACGTGGATGCCCCGCGGCCCGAGTTCGCGCGCCATGCTCTGCGCCAGCGCCCGCAGGGCGTGCTTGGCACCGGCAAATGCGGCGAAGTTGGCCGAGCCGCGTAGCGACGCCGTGGCCCCGGTGAACAGGATGGTGCCCTTGTGGCCGTCGCCCGGACGCGCGACCATTCGGCGCGCCACCTCGCGGCCGTTCAGAAATCCGCCCAGGCAGGCCATTTCCCAGATCTTGAAATAGCGCCGCGCGGTTTCGTCGAGGATGCTGCTCGGGGCGTTGGCGCCGATGTTGAACGCCAGCACCTCGATCGCGCCCACGTTGGTCTCGATCTGCTCGACGAGAGCGACAACTTCTTCTTCCTTGCGTGCATCGGACCCATAGCCCAGGGCGGTGCCGCCTTCGCCCTGGATGCGGTCCAGCAAGGGCTGGAGTTTGTCGCGGCTGCGCCGCGTGGCGCAGACCGTGTAGCCCTCGCGTGCAAAACGCCGGGCAATGGCGCCGCCGGTGGCGTCGCCGGCGCCAACGATCAGGGCCACGGGGGGATGGGCTGGCTTGACAGGCATGGTCAAGCCTCCGCCGGGCCGCCCCAAGGAGGCTTGGGCCCCCTCGGGGGGCAGCGACGGCGCGTCAGCGTGGAGCGTGGGGGCATCATGCTTATTCCTTGTAGTAGACGACCTGGTGCGTGGTGACCAGCAATTCTGCGGCTTCGTTCCACAACTGGGCGGTCTGGTCGAAATAACCATCCCGGAACGCCTGGCCCTGGGCCTGGCCCAGCAGGTAGCCGCTGCCGGTGCGCTGCAATTGCGCCTGGCTGGCGTGGAAGTAGATCGTCATCGAGACGGTGCCGATCGGCGTCATGGTTGCACGCCGGCGCCAGATGCGCGGGAAGAACACATCGGACAACGCTGTGAGCGAGGCGAAGTCCAGCGGACGGGGCGGGTGGTCCCGCATCCAGAGCCGGGTGCGGCTGCTGTCGAAGTGGGCGCCGTCCCAGGCCGGTGGAATGGCCCCGTCGATGAATCGCATCTCGTAGCGCTGGAGCCACTCGACCCGGCCGCGGCGGGTGGGCGGCGGCACATCCTGCGGCGCCGGCGCCTGCGGCATCGGCACCTCGGACGCGCCCCAGGTATCCCGGCGCAAGGCGGTCACCGCAGTGGCCGTTGCAACCGTGTGCTCGCCCTGGCGCATTTCGATGATCCAGTGCTGGGTCGAGCGATTGGTGCGCGCGGGCCGGGCCTGCAGCTCGAACGGACCATCGGCCAGGGCAGCGGCGAAGTTGACGGTGAAGGCGACCGGTTGGCCCAGCCGCTTCGGATGAATCAGCACGGCGTTGAGCGCCTGAGCCGCGGTGATGCCGCCGAACGGGCCGACCATGTTGCCATACGGCGCGCTGGTATGGCCGCGCCAAAGGTCGTCGCCCTGGCTGGCCAGCGCGATCGCATCGTCGAAGGGGTGCGCGTTCGTGGAACCGGCAGCCGCGGCGATCGTCTCGGGCTTCATCTTGTCTCCTGGTTGCGGCGGCTGCTCTGCGGCAGCCGGCCGGCGCGCGTCAGACGCGCTCGAAAATTCCGGCAGCGCCCTGCCCCATGCCAACGCACATGGTGACCATTCCGTACTTCAGGTTCTTGCGCCGCAGCGCATGCACGACTGTGGCCGAGCGGATGGCACCGGTGGCGCCCAGCGGATGGCCGAGCGCGATGGCTCCGCCCATGGGGTTGACCTTGGCGGGATCCAGCCCGAGCGTATTGATGACGGCCAGCGATTGCGCGGCGAAGGCCTCGTTCAGCTCGATCCAGTCCAGGTCGTCCTGCCTCAGGCCGGCATTGCGCAGCGCCGCGGGAATCGCCTCGATCGGCCCGATCCCCATGATTTGCGGCGGCACGCCCCGGCTGGCGAAGCTGACAAAGCGCGCCAGCGGCTTCAGCCCGAAGCGCTTCACGGCGGCTTCGCTGGCCAGGATCAGCGCGCCGGCGCCGTCGGAAGTCTGCGAGCTGTTGCCCGCCGTCACCGAGCCGCGCGCCGCGAACACCGCGCGCAACTTGCCCAGGCCCTCGACGGTGGTGTCGGGCCGCGCGCCCTCGTCGAGATTGACGGTGCGGGTGGTGACCGCGACCTGGGCCGCTTCCAGGTCGACCGCGCGCTCGGACACTTCGACCGGCGTGATCTCGTCGCCGAACTCGCCGGCTTTCATGGCCGCGATCGCCTTCATGTGCGAGCGGTACGCGAATTCGTCCTGGGCCTCGCGGCCCACCTTCCACTGCCGCGCCACCTTCTCCGCCGTCAGGCCCATGCCGTAGGCGATGCCATAGCTTTCGATGTCGTCGGGATGAGCAAAGATGGTGGGCGACAGCGACGGGGCGTTGCCCATCATCGGCACCATGCTCATGCTCTCGGTGCCGGCCGCGATCATCACGTCGGCCTCGCCGACCCGGATGCGGTCCGCCGCCATCTGCACGGCCGACAGGCCCGACGCGCAGAAACGGTTCACCGTGATGCCGCCCACGCTCTTGGGCAGGCCGGCCAGCACCGCGCCGATCCGCGCGACATTGAGCCCCTGCTGTGCCTCGGGAATCGCACAGCCGCAGACCACGTCTTCGATGGCCATGGGGTCCAACCCCGGCACCTGGGCCAGCGCCGCGCGCAATGCCGCGGCCAGCAAATCATCGGGCCGGGTGTTGCGAAAGTATCCCCGGTGCGAGCGCCCGATCGGCGTGCGTGTTGCAGCGACGATGTAGGCTTCCTGGATCTGTTTCATGTTTCTTCCGATCAGAAATTAGTTTCGCACCGGCTTCCCGGTCGACAGCATGCCCAGGATCCGCTCCTGCGTCTTGGGGTGCTGCACCAGCTCGCAGAAGGCCTTGCGCTCCAGCGCCATCAGGTACTCCTCGCTCACCAGGGTGCCGGCATCGACGTCGCCGCCGGTCACCACGTTGGCGATCAGCGAAGCGATGTGGAAGTCATGCTGGCTGGCAAAGCCGCCGTCGCGCATGTTGACCAGCTGGCCCTGGATCGTCGCCTTGCCGCTTCGACCGGCGACCGCGAACTGGCGCTTGAGCGGCGGACGGTAGCCGGCATTGAACA
>JAAOZX010000312.1 GCA_012274225.1 Comamonadaceae bacterium
CTGCTGGTCGCGGCGGGCCTTGTCTAAGGAGTCATCATGAACAACATCATTCGCCCCTGCATCGCCCTGTTCGCCGTGCTCACGGTGCTCACCGGCGTGGCTTACCCGCTGGTCGTCACCGGCGCGGCCCGCACCCTGTTTGCGTCGCAGGCGGCCGGCAGCCTGGTCGTGCGCGACGGCAAGGCCGTGGGTTCAACCCTGATCGGCCAGAACTTCTCGGACGCGAAGCACTTCTGGGGCCGGCCCTCGGCCACCAGCCCAATGAGCTACAACGCGACCTCGTCCAGCGGGTCCAACCAGGGACCGCTCAATCCAGCGTTGACCGATGCGGTCAAGGGACGGGTGGAAGCTCTGCGCGCGGCCGATCCGGGCAGCACGGCGCCGGTGCCGGCGGATCTGGTGACAGCTTCGGCCAGTGGCCTGGACCCCCACATCAGCCCGGCAGCCGCGTTCTACCAGGTAGCGCGCGTGGCCAAGGCGCGAAGCTTGCCTGTCGCCAAAGTACAAGCGCTGGCGCAGCAGCATGTCGAAACGCCGTTGTGGGGCTTCCTGGGTGAGCCCCGCGTGAACGTGCTCCAACTGAACCTGGCGCTGGACGCCATGAATTGAGCCATTGCTACAGTCGCCCATGGCCAGCAACTACGACGCCCGTCCCGATCCCGATCAATTGCTGGAACAGATCCGGGGAGAAGAGGATCGCGCGCGAAAGGGTCGCTTGCGCATCTACTTCGGCGCGAGTGCGGGGGTCGGCAAGACCTACGCCATGCTCAGCGCCGCGCAACGCGAGCACAAAGCCGGTGCTGACGTGGTGGTCGGGGTTCTGGAGACGCACGGGCGCGACGAGACGGCGGAGCTGTTGACCGGCCTGGAACAGCTGCCTTTGCGCGACGTGTCTTACCGCGGCCGCGTGCTCAGGGAGTTCGATCTCGACGCCGCGCTCGCGCGCCAGCCGAAGGTGCTGCTCGTCGACGAACTCGCGCATTCCAACGTGGCGGGATCGCGCCATCCGAAGCGCTGGCAGGATGTGAGCGAACTGCTGGAGGCGGGCATCGACGTCTGGTCCACCCTCAACGTGCAGCACCTGGAGAGCCTGAACGGCACCATCGGCGCGATCACAGGCGTGAGGGTGCACGAGACGGTGCCCGATACCGTGCTCGACCAGGCCGACGAAGTGGTCCTGATCGATGTCACGCCCGATGAATTGATCGCGCGGATGAAGGCCGGCAAGGTCTACCTGCCGCAACAGGCCGAGCGTGCGGCCCAGAACTTCTTCCGCAAGGGCAATCTGATCGCGCTGCGCGAGATCGCGCTGCGCCGCACGGCCGAGCATGTGGAAGACGACGTGCGCAGCTATCGTGTCGAACAGTCGATCGCACCCGTCTGGAACACCGAGGGCGCCCTGCTGGCCTGCATCGGCCCGCGGGAGGGATCCGAGCAGACGGTACGGGCGGCGGCGCGGCTGGCAGGCCAGCTCAACGTGCGCTGGTACGCCGCCTATGTTGAAACACCGACGCTGCAAAGGGCGAGCACGCAGGAGCGGGATCGAATTCTCGCAGTGATCAAGCTGGCGAGCGGCCTGGGCGCCCAAACGGCTGTGCTGGCCGGCAGCGATGCGCCGACCGAACTGGTGAGGCAGGCCCAGGCGCTGAACTGCGCCACGCTGGTGGTGGGGCGGCCGCGCGCCAGCCGCTGGGCCCTGCAGCGCCCCACCATGACCCGCCGCCTGGCAACTCTGGCGCCTGGCTTGGATATCGTGGAGATCGCACGTGCCGACAGCGCGCGCCGTTTGTCGCGGCTGGTCCAGGCCGCTCATGACGAGGAGCGCCAGGGCAACTGGAAGCAGGGCTGGCCGGGCTACGCCGGAGCGCTCGCGACGTGCGTGGTCGTCACGCTGCTGGCAACCCCGTTGCTCCGGTACCTGGACCTGGCCAACATCGTCATGCTCTTCCTGCTCGGCGTGGTGCTGGTGGGCTGGGCCGCGGGCCGTGGACCGGCGGCGCTGGCGACGGTGGTGAGCGTGGGCAGCTTCGATTTCTTCTTCGTGCCGCCGCGGTTCACGTTCGCGGTGTCCGACGCGCAATACCTGGTGACGTTCGCCGTGATGCTGGCGGTCGGCTTGTTGACGAGCCAGCTGACGGCCGGCGCGCGTTTTCAGGCGCGCATCGCGGCCAGCCGCGAGCGGCGAGCGCAATCGCTGTTCGAGTTGACGCGCGAGCTGTCGGCAGCCCTGCTCAGTTCGCAGGTCTGCGAGCTGGGCGCCGCCGCCGTGCAGCGCAACTTCGCCGGCCAGGCGATCGTGATGCACACGGATGCAACGGACCAGTTGGTGCTGCCCGACAAGGCGCCCCCGGACTTCGACTCGAGCGTCGCCGACTGGGCGTTTCGAAACGGGCAATCGGCGGGGCTGGCGACGTCGACCCTGACGGCGCAACTCTGGCACTATGTTCCGCTGAAGGCGCCGATGCGCATTCGCGGCGTGCTTGCGCTCAAGCCGGCACAGGCCCGCTGGCTGCTGATTCCGGAGCAGTTGCAGCAACTCGATACGCTGGCGCGGCAGATCGCGATCGCACTCGAGCGCGTCCACTACGTCGACATCGCCCAGCAGGCGGTGGTTGAGATGGAATCCGAGCGCCTGCGCAATGCGCTGCTGGGTGCGATATCGCACGATGTGCGGACGCCGCTGACAGCCCTGATCGGGTTGGCGGAGTCGCTGCGGCAGTCGCA
>JAAOZX010000051.1 GCA_012274225.1 Comamonadaceae bacterium
GACTTAAAATCCGCCGCTTAGCCGCAAGGCGGCGTGCCGGTTCGATTCCGGCTCGAGGCACCAGCCAGCAGGCTCCAGGCCGCCAGATGCGGCGCGAGGCGAGAGAAAGTCGGGTATCACCATGTCACGCTACAACGCTCCATTCGAAATTCACGTTCACGGCGACGTTCCCGTGCGCGCCGACGTGACCTATGCCCAACTGCAGGATGCGCTCAAGCCCTTGTGGACCTACGCCGGGGCGAAGTCGCTCGCGGATGGCGCCGAGAGCTCCTATGAGGAAGAGCCGGGGATCAAGTTCGACGCCACCGAGCACGTGCTCCGAGTCTGCTGGACCGTGCCCGGGGAAGAGGACTTCCGACAGTCGCTCGACGAGATGTGCATGAGCCTGAACGAGCTCGCCGAGCAGGGCGCGGCAATCGAAGTCACTTTCTACGACGCCGAATTTGACGAGGAGGAAGAGTCACCCGAAGCCGAATCGCGCGATGACTTCGTCATGATGTTTGTCGGTCCCACGCCCGCGGCCATCATGCAGGTTCAGCGCGACCTGCTGGTGGAGGACGTCGTGAACCTGATGGAGCGCCATTTTGACGGCGCCGAGCTCGGCGGCGTGGTGGCCGAGATCGACAAGCTGTTCAGCCATCGGTTCGACGATCTGGTGAACTCGCTGGAGATCGGCAAACCGCCGCGCGGGACCGGTGGGTCCGGCCACGGTGGCGGGCGCCGGCCGCGGCATCTGCACTGAGTTCACTTGAAAAACACGAAGTGTTTTTCAAGTGGTTTAGTCGGTGCGATTAAGACCGGCGAAGCCGGATCTTCCTCGCAATCGGGACCGCGCTGCGCGCTGCTTCGCGCGGTCCGGTGCGGCTCACGGCGGTCCCAGCCGGAGCCGGGGCTTGCGCCGGTCAGGCCGCAGCGACCGCGATGCCCTTGAACTCCCCGGTCGCAATCTTCTTTTGCCACTCGGCCGGGCCGGTCGTGTGGACGCTGGTGCCGCCGGCATCGACGGCCACGGTGACTGGCATGTCGACGACGTCGAACTCGTAGATCGCTTCCATGCCCAGGTCGCCGAAACCCAGCACCTTGGATTTCTTGATCGCCTTGGACACCAGGTACGCCGCCCCGCCGACGGCCATCAGGTAGGCCGCCTTGTGTTTGCGGATCGCCTCGATGGCCTCCGGGCCGCGCTCCGACTTGCCGATCATGCCGATCAGCCCGGTCTGGGCCAGCATCATCTCGGTGAACTTGTCCATGCGGGTGGATGTCGTGGGGCCGGCCGGGCCGACCGCCTCGTCGCGCACCGGGTCGACTGGACCCACGTAGTAGATGACGCGGTTGGTGAAGTCCACCGGCAGCTTCTCGCCCTTGGCCAGCATGTCCTGGATGCGCTTGTGGGCCGCGTCGCGTCCGGTGAGCATCTTGCCGTTCAGCAGCAGGGTCTGCCCGGCCTTCCAGGTGGCGATCTCTTCCTTGGTCAGGGTGTTCAGGTCGACGCGCTTGCTCTTCTGGGTATCGGGGGCCCACTCGACCTTCGGCCACAGGTCGAGACTCGGCGGGTCCAGGTAGACCGGCCCGGAGCCGTCCAGGACGAAATGCGCGTGACGCGTCGCCGCGCAGTTGGGGATCATGGCGACCGGCTTGCCGGCGGCGTGGCACGGGAACATCTTGATCTTGATGTCCAGCACCGTGGTGAGGCCGCCCAGGCCCTGGGCACCGATGCCCAACGCGTTGACCTTCTCGAACAGCTCCAGGCGCATCTCTTCGACCTTGGAGAGCTTCTCGCGGCGCGCTGCCTTGGCCTGCAGCTCGTACATGTCGAGGTGCTCCATCAGCGATTCCTTGGCGAGCAGAACCGCCTTCTCCGCCGTGCCGCCGATGCCGATGCCCAGCATGCCGGGCGGGCACCAGCCGGCCCCCATGGTCGGCACGGTCTTGAGCACCCAGTCGACGACCGAGTCGCTGGGATTGAGCATGACCATCTTGCTCTTGTTCTCGCTGCCGCCGCCCTTGGCCGCGACCATGACCTCGACCTTGTTGCCGGGGACCAGTTCCACGTTGACGACGGCCGGCGTGTTGTCCTTGGTGTTCTTGCGCTCGAACTGCGGGTCGGCGACCACCGACGCGCGCAGCGTGTTGTCCGGATGCAGGTAGCCGCGGCTCACGCCTTCGTTCACGGCGTCCTCCAGGCTGCCGCTGAAGCCGGCCAAGCGCACATCCATGCCGACTTTGAGGAACACGTTGACGATGCCGGTGTCCTGGCAGATCGGGCGGTGCCCCATCGCGCTCATCTTGCTGTTCGTCAGGATCTGCGCGATGGCGTCCTTGGCGGCCGGGCTGCGCTCGCGCTCGTAGGCTCGAGCCAGGTGGGCGATGAAGTCCGCCGGGTGGTAGTAGCTGATGTACTGGAGCGCGGCCGCGATCGATTCGACGAGGTCGCTCTGCTGGATGGTGGTGGTCATGATGGCTGTCCGGATGAGGGATGGGTACACACAAGCCGGCACAACTCTGATACGGTGGTCGGCAGACGCCATTTTGACAGCTCAACCTGACACCCCCATGAAAACCCGAATAGAACGCGATACCTTCGGCGCGGTGGAGGTCCCCGACCAGCGCCTATGGGGTGCGCAGACCCAGCGCTCTCTGCAGAATTTCGACATTTCCGGCGAGCGCCAGCCGCGCGAGATCATCCGCGCCCTGGTGCAGATCAAGCGCTGTGCGGCCGTGGTGAACCACCTGATCGGCCTGTTGCCGCAGGACAAGGCTTCGGCCATCATCGCCGCGGCCGACGAGGTGCTGGCTGGGGAACACGACGAGGAATTCCCGCTGGTGGTCTGGCAGACCGGATCGGGCACCCAGACCAACATGAACGTGAACGAGGTGCTTGCCAACCGGGCCAGTGAACTGCTGGGAGGCGCCCGCGGCGAGGGGCGGCTGGTGCACCCCAACGACGACGTCAACATGAGCCAGTCGTCCAATGACGTCTTTCCCACGGCGATGAACGTGGCGGCGGTGGATGCCATCCGCAACCGGTTGCTGCCGGCGTTGATGAAGCTCAAGGCCACGCTGGCGGCCAAGTCGCAGGCGTTTGCCGACATCGTCAAGATCGGCCGCACGCATCTGCAGGACGCGACCCCTTTGACCCTGGGCCAGGAGTTTTCCGGCTACGTGGCCCAGCTGGAGCAGGCCGACCGGCATCTGCACGGCAGCCTGCCGCACCTGTGCGAACTGGCCCTGGGCGGCACTGCGGTGGGTACCGGCCTGAATGCGCCGGCCGGCTACGCCGAAAAGGTGGCCGCCGAACTGGCCCGCCTCACCGGGCTGCCCTTCGTCACCGCGCCCAACAAGTTCGAGGCCATGGCCGCGGCCGATGCGCTGGTTCACGCCCATGGCGCGCTCAAGACGCTGGCGGCCGGGTTGATGAAGATCACCAACGACATCCGCTGGCTGGCCAGCGGACCGCGCAGCGGCATCGGCGAGCTGCGCATTCCCGAGAACGAGCCGGGTTCGTCGATCATGCCGGGCAAGGTCAACCCGACGCAGAGTGAAGCCGTGACCATGCTGTGCTGCCAGGTGTTCGGCAACGACGTGGCCCTCAATATCGGCGGAGCGTCGGGCAACTTCGAGCTCAATGTGTTCCGGCCGCTGATCGCCCACAACTTCCTGCAAAGCACCCGCCTGCTGGCCGACGGCATGACCAGCTTCAACGACCATTGCGCAGTGGGAATAGAGCCCAACCGGGAACGCATCGCCGAACTGGTCCAGCGCTCGCTGATGCTGGTCACGGCGCTCAATCCGCACATCGGCTACGACAAGGCCGCGCAGATTGCCAAGAAGGCGCATCGCGAAGGCAGCAGCCTGCGCGATGCCGCCATCGCGACCGGGTTCGTCACGGCGGAGCAGTTCGACGAGTGGGTGCGGCCGGAACGAATGGTGGGTCGCTGAAGCCGGGCCGGCGGCGGATCAGTGCTTTGGCGGCCGGATGCCCGACATGAAGGCGTCGGGGTTTTTCCGGATGGGGCGAATTGCAGGCTTGCCGCGGGGTCCTGCCCGGTTGGGAGTAGATTCTGAGGACCGCAGGCAGTCAGTCGCGTGTAAGTGCAAGCACTGACAGTACCAGCGGATTTCTTCACTTGCGGAGACAAAAATGAGCGCTATCGAGTCGGTCCTGGTTGAAAACCGTGTGTTCCCTCCTTCCGAGTCCATGGTCAAGGCCGCCCGGATATCCGGCATGGATGCCTACAACGCCCTTTGCGACGAGGCGAATCGCGATTTCGAGGGCTTCTGGGCCCGGCTGGCGCGCGAGAACGTGGTCTGGACCAAGCCCTTCACCAAGACCCTCGACGAGTCCAAGGCGCCGTTCTACAAGTGGTTCGAGGACGGCGAGCTCAATGCCAGCGCCAACTGCCTGGACAAGCACATCGGCACGCCGGTCGAGAACAAGACCGCGATCATCTTCGAGGCTGACGACGGCGCTGTGACCCAGGTGACCTACCGCGAACTGCTGTCCAAGGTCGGCCAGATGGCCAACGCCCTGAAGGCACAGGGCATCCGCAAGGGCGACCGGGTCATCATCTACATGCCCATGACGATCGAGGGCGTGGTGGCGATGCAGGCTTGCGCGCGGATCGGCGCCACCCACAGCGTGGTGTTCGGAGGGTTCTCGGCCAAGGCCCTGAACGAAAGGATCATCGACGCCGGCGCGGTGGCCGTGATCACCGCCAACTA
>JAAOZX010000313.1 GCA_012274225.1 Comamonadaceae bacterium
GTGTTCTCCTTTGCGGGTTCAGGCGTTGGCGGTTTGCGGACGGGCCGGTGTGGCCGGACGCCCGGCCAGGCGCCACAGGCGCATGGCGCGGCCGCTGAAGAGGCCGCTGAAGGCGCCGTAGAGCGTGCCGACCACCAGCGTGTATTGGCTGTCATGGGCCAGTGAGGGTTGCATGGCCAGTTCCACGCCCACGACGTACTTGGTCAGGAAGACGCCCAGGATCAGCAGCAGCGGAATCCAGCTGCCGGGCAGGAAGAAGCTGCGCGTGGCCGGGTCGTACGTGGTGCCGGCCGGCGGCGCGAACGGGGCGACCGCCGCCAGCGCTGCGACGGCGGCGGTCAGCCAGGCCAGCAGCACCGGGCCGAACTGTGTCGAGCCGCCGAACGCCGAAACCGTGCCCCACAGCGCCAGCGCCGTCATCGTGATTGGCAGCAGGGCGACGCGGGCCAGGCCGGCGGTGCGATTGCGCGCTTGCGACAGGCCCAGGGCGATCAGCGAGGCCAGCAGCCCCCATACCCAGGACGGGGTGTGCTGGAGGACGGGGCCCAGCATCTGGGGCTGGTGGACGAGCATCTGGATCAGCATGATGTTTCTCCTGTGGACGGGGTGGGTGAACCGATGGGTGGAATGTGCCGCCTGCGCCGCGATGCGGCGAGCCCGATGGGACGAAACGACGGGAATGCACCGCGAAATGCGGCCGGCGGGGAGCGAGAGGCGAGGGGATTGCCTGGCGGCGCATGGCAGTGGACCGGTTCCGGCCGGCCGGCAGGCCCGCATGAGGCCGTGCCCCCGCATGCGGCGCCGCAGCGATAATCCAGCGTCTTTCTAGGAGCGCGCGTGGATTTTGTATTGCTGGCCAAGGCGGCCGTCATGGGGGTGGTCGAGGGCCTGACCGAGTTTCTTCCGGTCTCCAGCACCGGTCACCTCATCCTCACCGGGGCGCTGCTGGGTTTCGACGACGACAAGGCCAAGGTGTTCGACATCGCGATCCAGACCGGCGCCATCCTGGCGGTGATCATCGTGTACTGGGCAAAGATCCGCGACACGCTGGTCGGGCTGCCCAGCCAGCGGCAGGCACAGCGCTTCGCCTTGAACGTTTTCGTGGGCTTCCTGCCGGCGGCGGTGATCGGACTGCTGGCCTACAAGACCATCAAGCTGTATCTGTTCAACCCCGGCGTGGTGGCGGGCGCCTTCATCGTCGGCGCGCTGATCATCCTCTGGGTGGAAAAGCGCCAGACCACGGCGCCGCCGCGCGTGCAGTCGGTCGATGACATGAGCCTGCTGGACGCGGTGAAGGTGGGCTTCGTGCAATGCCTGGGCATGATCCCCGGCACCAGCCGCAGCGGCGCCACCATCATCGGCGGCATGCTGCTGGGCCTGTCGCGCAAGGCGGCCACCGAGTTCTCGTTCTTCCTGGCGATCCCGACGCTGGTGGGCGCGGGCGTCTACAGCCTGTACAAGGAACGCGCGCTGCTGTCGGTGGCCGACCTGCCGCTGTTCGGCGTCGGGTTCGTGGTTTCCTTCATCAGCGCATGGCTGTGCATACGCTGGTTGCTGCGCTACATCTCCACCCACAGCTTCACGCCGTTCGCCTGGTACCGCATCGCCTTCGGCATCGTGGTGCTGATCACCGCGTGGAGCGGTCTGGTGACCTGGGCGGCGTGATAAGTTGGCGGCAAAGTCGCGGTCGGGCAGGCTGCGACGCGCTGACAAGGCGGTCGGCGCTTGATCGCGCCGACTTCCCTGCGCTGTCCCGTCTTGCGCCCGCGTCGCAGAACTCACTGCGCGGGCTTGGGGCCCGCTGCGTTCAAACAGCTGCGACGAGCATGAGGACGAAGCGCGCAAGCGCGCCGGTCGCAAGACGGGCCAGCGCAGGCGCCATTGTCTTTATGCGCGCCGCAGCCCGCCCGCCCGCGACTTTGCAGCGACGAGGTGGCGCGCGAGCGCTCGCTCGCTCGCCACTAAGTCTCTTGTCGCGGCGGGCGGTGCCCGGTGGGGGCGATTTCTGGGGCGGCTGTGATGCTTGGCCCGGGGGTCGGAGCGCGCCTTGGCGCGCATCGTGATCTGACTCGCCGCGAGTGTTTGAGCGGAGCTCGCTCCAAGCGAGCGCAGCGAGTTTCGCGGCGCCGGCCACCGGGCCAAGCAGCGCAGCGCAGTCCGCGCGGTAAGCGCGGACCGTCACAGTATGAGTCCCTGCCGGGTACCGACCGACGCGACGCGCGGTGCTTCGTGGCTCCGCAATCGGGGTCAGAGCGAGCGCTTGCCCAGCCGCTCGGCGCGCCGCAGCGGCCGCCATTGGCCCTCGGCCTGGGCCAGCCGGTTGGCGATGATGCGCAGCACCTCGGGGTGGCTCACGATGCCCAGGTGGCTGGCCGACACTTCGACGTTTTCCGCTCGCTCGGTCTGCTTCTGGATGCAGCCGCGCCAGGACACGATGCCGTCGCTCTTGCTGTAGATCGAGGTGGTGGGCACCGGCGGGCACTCGCGCAGCCGCGCTTCGATTTCCGGGGTGAGTTGCGACGCATCGCGCTTGAGCAATTTGAAGATGGTGCCGGCGTGATTGCCATCGCCCAGCGAGTTGAAGGGCGTGGCCAGCGTGATCACCTGCCGCACCGAATCCGGGCGGCGCTTGGCGATCTCGCGCGCATAGACCCCGCCCAGGCTCCAGCCGATCAGGCTGACCTTGCGCTCGTGCAGGCGATGCAGCTCCTGCATCTTTTCCTCGAAACCGGTCAGCCACTCGTCCGGATCGCCGGACGGCCCGGTATTGACGCCGCCTTCCCAGTCGTGCGGGGCGAAGCCCGACTTCTCGAGATAACGCCGCAGATGCGAGGTGGTGATGGCCCCGGCGCCCAGCCCGGGATAGACGACCACCGGATGGCCGTCGCCGACCGGCAATGGCACGCTGCAGACGCGCGCGGAAAGGTGATCCAGGAACGCGCGCAGCGGCTCCATGGCCAGCAGCGAGAGCGGCGGTGAGGCGAATGAGGAGGAAGTGGTAGAGGCCATGCATCCCAATGTGAGTGTGCATGGGGTGCAGGTCTGTGGTCCGGCGCGGCGCTGCCCTGTAGGACCATGCCAACAAATGCTGCACTGCAACAGTGCGCGTCGGCACCCCTTCGGGGCTCAATGCCCCCAGTCATAGCCGCGCAATGCGGCTTCGATCGCGGCGGCGGTGGCCGCGGGCTTTTCCATGGGGAACAGGTGGCTGCCATCCAGCACCATCATGCGGCCCTGGGTCACTTCCACGGTCATGGACATACCCACCTGCTTCATCTCCTCCGAGCCGCGCGCGCCGATGAAGCCCACGTTGCATTTCAGCGGATGGCGCCTCAGCACCTGGTCCAGGTTGTCGGGCAGGGTGTTGTAGATGGTGGTCTCGATGTCGCGGTCGAAGCTCAGCACGCGCTCGCCGTCCTCGTCGTGCGTGCAATGGGTGATGTAGTCGTGCAGCACCTGCGGTTCGAAATGGGCGAAGGCCTTCTTGTGGCGGAAATGCTCCAGCGCGTCTTCAATGCTGGGCCAGCGATTCTTGCGGCGCCGGCTCACCCGCCCTGGCGACACCGAACCCACCAGCTGGGTGCGCTTCATCGCGCCCAAAGCCGTCGCTTTCCAGCCGCCCAACAGCGGCGAATCGAGCAGCAGCACGCCGCGCGCCAGCCGCGGATGGTGGGCCGCGCACAGCAGGCTGAGGAACCCGCCCAGCGAATGGCCCACCAGGAAAGCGGGCTCGCCGTGCTTCTCGACCTCGCGTTCGGCGAAGTCGTGCAGCTGCTGCACCAGATGCCGCCAGTTGTCGGTGACCGGGTACTTCGGCTCGTGGCCGAACTTGTCCACGGCCCGCACTCCATAGCCGCGCGACCGCAGATGCTTGAACAGCACCCCGTAGGTGGCCGCCGGGAAGCTGTTGGCGTGGGAGAAGATGATCAGGCTCAGATCAGCCTTTCGTCCGGCCGCGTGATCTTCTTGAGCGGCTTGCTGCGCCCGGTCGTGACCTTCAGCGGCACTTCGGTGTGCGCGTCGTCCCACACCGGGTCTTCCAGACTGTCGAACACCTCGCGCAGCTTCTGGCCCCAGCTGGTGTGCAGCATGCGGTAGTAGGGGTTCTGCATGTCCAGGCAGACGATCTTGTCGGTCTGGAACTGGTTGGCCTCGTAGACCACCAGGTCCAGCGGCGGACCCACCGACAGGTTGGATTTCATGGTCGAATCCATCGACACCAGCGCGCACTTGGCCGCTTCGTCCAGCGGCGTGTCGGGCGTGATCACCCGGTCCAGCACCGGCTTGCCGTACTTGTATTCGCCGATCTGGAAGTAGGGCGTCTCGGGCGTGGCCTCGATGAAGTTGCCGGCCGAATAGACCTGGAACAGCCGCATGCTCTCGCCGCGGATCTGGCCGCCCAGCACCAGCGATACGTTGAACTCGACGCCGGCGTGCTTCAGCGCCGCGGCGTCGCGGTCGTACACGTGGCGCACGGCGTTGCCCAGCACCCGGGCCGCGTCGAACATGCTCCTGGCGTTCCAGATGGTGATGGCTTCGTGGTCGGCGCGCTCCTGCAGTTGCTCGACTTGCAGCATTTCCCTCACCGACTGGGCGATGCTGAGGTTGCCGGCCGACAGCAGCACCATGAAGCGGTCGCCGGCGCCCTCGTAGACGATCATCTTGCGGAAGGTGCTGATGTTGTCCACGCCCGCATTGGTGCGCGAATCGGACAGGAACACCAGTCCCGCGTTGAGTTTGATGCCGACGCAATAGGTCATGCTGCCTCCTTGTGGCCGCTGGCAATCAGGGCTGGGCCAGTTTCTTCAATTGATACACCGCGTCGAGCGCTTCGCGCGGACTGAGCGCATCCGGGTTCAATGCCGCCACGGCGGCTTCCACCGCGCTGGCCGCGGGAGCCTCGGCCGCTGTCGGGGGTGCGAACAAGTCTACCTGTTCGCGGCTCAGCACCTGCTGCCGTTCCAGGGCCGCCAGTGCCTGGCGCGCGTGGTTGACCACCGCGGCAGGCATGCCGGCGAGGCGCGCCACCTGGATGCCGTAGCTGCGGCTGGCCGGCCCGGGCTGGATCTCGTGCAGGAACACGATGTCGGCGCCCGACTCGGCGGCGCTCACGTGCACGTTGACGGCGGCGTGGTGCCGGGCCGGAAATTCGGTCAATTCGAAGTAGTGGGTGGCGAACAGCGTGAAGGCCTGGGTCTTGTCGTGGAGCTGGGCCGCGATGCCCGACGCCAGCGCCAGTCCGTCGAAAGTGGAGGTGCCGCGCCCGATCTCGTCCATCAGCACCAGGCTTTGCGGGGTGGCGGCATGGAGAATCTGCGCCGCCTCGGTCATTTCGAGCATGAAGGTCGATTGCGCATTGGCCAGGTCGTCGGCGGCGCCGATCCGGGTGTGGATCGCGTCCATCGGCCCGAGCCGGCAGGCCTGCGCCGGCACGTAGGAGCCCATGGCCGCCAGCAGGCAGATCAGGGCCACCTGGCGCATGTAGGTGGACTTGCCGCCCATGTTGGGGCCGGTGATGACCTGCATGCGTTGCCGGGGGCCCAGGCGCGTGTCGTTGGCGATGAAGTTGCCGGCCGACAGTTCCGCCAGACGGCCCTCGACCACCGGGTGCCGGCCCTGCGTGATCTCGATGCCGGGCTCCTTCATGAACTGCGGCCGGCACCAGGAGAGCGTAAGCGAGCGTTCGGCCAGGGTGCACAGCGCGTCCAGCGCCGCCAGCGCGCGGCCCAGGCGGGTGAGCGCGGGCACGAACGCCTGCAACTGGTCGAGCAACTGGTCGTACAGCAATTTTTCGCGGGCCAGCGCGCGGTCCTGCGCCGACAGCGCCTTGTCCTCGAAGGCCTTGAGCTCCGGGGTGATGAAGCGCTCGGCGTTCTTCAACGTCTGGCGCCGCCGGTAGTCGGCCGGCACCTTGTCCAACTGGCCCTGCGTGACCTCGATGTAGAAGCCGTGCACCTTGTTGAACTGCACCCGCAGGTTGGCGATGCCGCTGCGCGCCTTCTCGCGGGTTTCCAGGTCCAGCAGGAAGGAGTCGCAGTGGTCCTGGATGCCGCGCAGCTCGTCGAGCTCGGCGTCGAGCCCGGCCGCGATGACGCCGCCGTCGCGCACCAGCGCCGCCGGTTCTTCCTGGATGGCACGCACCAGCGCCTCGCCGCAACCGGCCGGCGGCGCCAGGCTGGCGGTGATCTCGGCCAGCAGCGAGCCGGGCCCGCCCAGTTGCCGCGACAGCTGCGCCGACTGGTCCAGCGAATGGCGCAGGCCCACCAGCTCGCGCGGCCGCACCTGGCGCAGCGCGAGGCGGGCGGTGATGCGCTCGACGTCGCTGCAGCCCTTGAGTTCGGCGCGCAGCGTCTGCCACAGGCCTTCGCGCAGGAAGGCGATCGCTTCCAGCCGCTGCTGCGCCTGGGTGCGCTCGCGCCGCGGCTCCAGCAGCCAGCACCTGAGCATCCGGCTGCCCATGCCGGTCATGCAGGTGTCCAGCAGTGAAAAGAGGGTGGGCGCATCCTCGCCGCGCAGCGTCTGCACCAATTCCAGGTTGCGCCGGGTCGTCACCGGCAAATCGATCAGCACGTCGTCGCGCTGCACCTCCAGGCTCTGCACATGCGTCAGGGCGCGGCCCTGGGTGTGCTCGGCATAGCCCAGGAGGGCCGCCGCGGCGGCGTGGGCCTGCGTCAGTTCTTCCGCGCCCCAGGCGGCCAGCGTCGCGCTATTGAGCTGCTCCAGGAGTTTGCGCAGTCCCAGGCCGGCGTCGAACTGCCACTCGGGCCGCTGCGTCAGCGAGGTTTGCGAGGCCAGCCGCAGGGCCTTCAGCCGCTGCTCGAAGGTCGGCGTCACGTCGGCGCTGAACAGCAGCTCGCTCGGGCCGATCCGCGCCACCCAGGTTTCCAGTTCGTCGCCCGCGCATTCGGCCAGATGCAGCGCGCCCTGCGTCAGGCTGAGCCAGGCCAGCCCCAGGCGGTGCCGCGATCCCTGGTGCACCGCCAACAGGATCGCCTCGGCCTTGTCGTTCAGCAGCTCGGTGTCGGTGAGCGTGCCCGGCGTGACCACCCGCATCACCTTGCGCTCCACGGGGCCCTTGGACGTGGCAACGTCGCCGATCTGCTCGCAGATCGCCACCGACTCGCCCTGCTTGATCAGCCGGGCCAGGTAGCTCTCCATGGAATGAAAGGGCACGCCGGCCATGACCACCGGCGCGCCGGCCGAGTTGCCGCGCCGCGTGAGCGTGATGTCCAGCAGCCGCGCGGCCTTTTCCGCGTCGCTGTAGAACAGCTCGTAGAAGTCGCCCATGCGGTAGAACACCAGCGTGTCGGGATACTCCGCCTTGATGGCCAGGTACTGGGCCATCATGGGCGTCGGGGAATCTTTCACCTCACTTGCAGGTGGTTGTTTCTTCTGGCTGTTTTCCATTCAAGCGCTTGCCGTCCTTGGCGATCTGTATCCCGGATTGTGACTCGTGGGTCTGCTGACGGCCATAACCTGCCGTTCACCAGCGACAGGTTTCGGGCATCGGAATTTCAATCTCGGGCTTGAAATCGTGCAACGGCGGAGTGGCGCGCTGCAGATGTCGTTCTCATCGATCTGCGCTGACCGACCTCCTTGGTCACTGCCTGTATCGTGGACGCCCACGACGGCTATTTGGCCGGGCATGGCCATGCCACCGCGACAATCCTGTTCCCGCCGTGCGCCAGCGCGCGCCTGATCGTCGAAGTCGAGAAGCAAC
>JAAOZX010000314.1 GCA_012274225.1 Comamonadaceae bacterium
ACCAGGGCCTGGGCGTCCTTGTCGGCAGCGGCAATGCGTTCGGCGCGCAGGTTCACGATGGTGCTCGAGCGCGGGAAGGGACTGCGATAGATGTGAGTTGTCGCGTAGCCGGGGGCCGCAATGACGAACTCGTAGGGAGTGCCCGCTTCGGCCACGAAGGGGCCCCACAAGCCGTCCTCGCCCACGATCTTGGCGTAGGCGGCGGCACCACGCCGCTCGCCCGTTGCGGGGTCGACCGCATACACCTGTAGTTGCGCGCCGGGCAGCGGCAAGTTGTTGCTGAAGTTGCCCGACTTCGGGTCGGTGGAGGACACGCCAAGGCCGGTCACCCTGCCGGAGAGCGCTGGATGCGCCTCGGGAGCGATGGCGATGGTTTGCGGCGCATGGCCGATGAGGAAGCGGTAGGCTGCATCAAAGGCAGCCGGGGAAAACGCGGTCTCGCGGTGGTCGATCCGCGGGATGACCACGTTGGTGGCGCCCTTCAATTCAGGGCCCGCATATGTGACGTTGGTTGCCTTGCCCTTCATGCCGATCCACAGGCCGTCGGGCTGGGCGTACTTGTCATTGCTGTCCGAGCGGATCGTGAGCCAGCGCACCGGGCCGGTGACTTCATCGCCCGCGGTGTTCTTGGGGGCGTTCAGAGCGGTCAGGTACGGGCCTGTGCCGCTGAACTCGTTGCCCTCGTTGAGGTCCTTGACCGCCTGCACGCCGTGATTGGGAGTGCCCCCAAGAATCGCGTCGCTGACCGTCTGTGCCCCGCCGCCGTTGAGGATGTAGCTGCGGATCGCGTTGCCGCCGCGCGAGTTGCCCATCAGCACAACCTGGCGCGCACCAGTCGCGCGCAGCACTTTTTCGACCTCGGCCTTCAGGTAGGCCATGTTCTCGGCCGCGGAGGTGCGCCCGGGCTGGGGCTTGGCGTCCTGATCGCGCGCCAGCGGGTAGGGCACGTCGATCGCATAGAGCCGCTCGCGCGGCCAGCCATTGGACTCGAAACGCCAGATCGTGGTCTGCCACAAGGCCGCGGTGTCCCCATTGCCGTGCACGAACACGATGGGTGGGAATTCCTGCGCAGTTGGAGCGTTGGCGCAACCGGTCAGCAGCACGACTGCGGCTGCGCAGAATCCGATAAAGGCACGGCGGACAATCATCGCAGTCTCCCGGAAAAAAACAGAGCCCGCGGGTCGCAACCGGCGGGCTCGTCTGAGCCGATTCGGTGGATCAGGCGAACACGCCCGCGGTGTCCTGCATCCGGGCCGACACCTCGCCCAGGTGGTGCTGGGTGTCACCGAAGGTCAGTTCCAGCTGGGTGAGCTTCTTGAAGTAGTGGCTCCCGATGTACTCGTCGGTGACGCCGATGCCGCCGTGCAGCTGCACCGAGTTCTGGCCGATGAAGCGCATCGAGACGCCCAGCTGGTACTTGGCGCGGGCCATGGCGCGCCGGCGCTCTTCGACCGGCGCGTTCAGCTTGAGCGAGGCGTAATAGCTCATCGAGCGGGCCAGTTCCAGCTGCATCTTCATGTCGGCCATCCGGTGGCGCAGGGCCTGGAAAGTGGCCAGTGCAACGCCGAATTGCTTGCGCGTGTTCATGTACTCCGCCGTCACCGCCATGGTCTTGTCCAGCACGCCCACGGCTTCGGCGCAGCTGGCCGCGATCCCGATGTCGACGGCATGCTCCAGCGCGACCAGGCCGTCCTTGGTGACGAGCACCGCGGGGGCGGACTGCAGCGTCACTTCGGCGGCGCGGCTGCCGTCCTGGGTGCCGTAGCCTCGGGTAGCGACGCCCTTTGCGCTGCGCTCCACCAGGAACAGCGCCATCTTGCCGTTGACGGTGGCCGGCACCAGAAACGCGTCAGCTTGGTCGCCGGCCGCGACGATGCTCTTGGCGCCGGTGACGCTCCAGGCGCCGCCGGTTTCCGTGGCCTTGGCGTCACAGACGTCCAGGCGGTAACGGGCCTTGCGTTCCTGCTGGGCCAGCACGACCAGCGCCTCACCGGAGGCGATCCTCGGTAACCAGGCAGCCTTGACGGCATCACTGGCGTAGCCGCCCAGGATGCCGCTGGCGATCAGGGTCTGGGCCAGCGGTTCCAGCACGATGCCGCGACCGAGCTCTTCCATCACGACCATGCCTTCGATCGGGCCCATGCCCATGCCGCCCTGCGCCTCGGCGACGTACAGCCCCGCGAGGCCCAGTTCGGCCAATTCGCCGTAGGTCGCGCGGTCGAAGCCGCCGGCCTTTTCGATGGCGCGGCGGCGCTCGAAGTCGTAGCCTTTATCGACCCACTTGCGCACCGCGTCGCGCAATTGTTCCTGGTCGTCTGAAAAATCGAAATCCATAAATGTGCCTCTTGGTGTGAGGGATGCGGGGTCAAGGACGCAAGAATGCGGGGTCAAGGACGCAGAAGACGCAAAAAAACGCAGAGGACGCAGAAGGATTCAAAAAATGAATTGAGTCTTTCGCGCCTTTTGCGTACTTTTGCGTCTTCTGCGTCCGGCTGTTCATCTGGTTGCTTTCAACCTAGCGCGGTTTGCGCCACGATCGTGCGTTGGACTTCGTTGGAGCCGCCGTAGATCGTGGTCTTGCGCAGGTTGAAGTAGGTCGAGGCCAGCGGCGCGACATGGGCGGCGCCCACGAATTCACCCTGCCAGCCCGCCTCCATGGCTTCACGGATCAGGGGCACGGCGTAGGGGCCCGCAGCCAGCATCATCAGCTCCGAGTAGCGCTGCTGGATCTCGCTGCCGCGAATCTTCAGCAAGGCGGCGATGTCCAGCGCGTTCTTGCCCGACTTCTCGGCGGACAGCACGCGCAGCACCAGCATTTCCAGCGCCACCACGTCCACTTCGAGCTTGGCGATCTCGTCGCGAAAGCGCTGGTCCTCGTACACGTTCTCGGCTTTGGCGATGCGCTTCAGGCGCTCGAGTTCGCGCTTGGCGCGGTTCACGTCGGCGATGTTGGTCCGCTCGTGCGACAGCAGGTGCTTGGCGTAGGTCCAGCCCTTGTTCTCCTCGCCGATCAGGTTCTCGGCCGGCACTTCGACGTTGTCGAAGAAGACCTCGTTCACCTCGGGCGAGCCGTCCAGCATGATGATGGGCCGCACCGTGACGCCCGGCGACTTCATGTCGATCAGCAGGAACGAGATGCCGGTCTGCGGCTTGCCCTCGGTGCTGGTGCGCACCAGGCAGAAGATCCACTCGCCGTACTGGGCCAGCGTGGTCCAGGTCTTCTGGCCGTTCACGATGTACTTGTCGCCCTTGCGTTCGGCGCGGCACTTCAGCGAGGCCAGGTCGGAGCCGGCGCCCGGCTCGCTGTAGCCCTGGCTCCACCACACTTCGCCGCTGGCGATGCCGGGCAGGAAGCGTTTCTGCTGCTCGGCGCTGCCGAAGGCCATGATCACGGGCGCCACCATCACCGGGCCGAACGGCACCACGCGTGGTGCGCCGGCCAGTGCGCATTCTTCCTCGAACAGGTGCTTTTGCACCGCGTTCCAGCCCGGGCCGCCGAACTGCTGTGGCCAGCCCCAGCCCAGCCAGCCCTTCTTGCCCAGGATGCGGGCCCAGCGCTGCATATCGTCGCGTGTCAAGGTCAGCGCGTTGTGAACCTTGTGCGAGATTTCGGGGGGAAGATTCGCCCGCACCCACGCACGGATGTCTTCGCGGAATTTCTGTTCTTCGGGAGTGAATGCCAGATCCATGAGGGGTCTCCTATCGGCTCCATTATCGGCAGGGTCGCTCTATTGCGGGTGTCCAGGTTGCGACATGCCCAACTGCTCGTACAGATTTTGCACAGCAGAACGCAGCGCCGCAACTTCGCTTTCAAGCGCTTCGATGCGCCTCTCCAGGGCCGGGCTCGCGGCGGCGAAGACGCCATCGGCTTGCTGCTCGCCGACCTCCACCGGACCGCACAGCAGATGAGCCCAGCGCTGTTCGCGCATGCCGGGCGCGCGCGCCAGCCGCACCACCAGCGCGCCGCCCTTTTCATCCGGGCGATCGCGCAGTTCCTCGAGGAAGGCCTCGACCGAGGAGATGTCGGCAAAGCGGTACCAGCGTTCGGTGTTGATGCGCAATTCGCCCGCGGTCTGCGGGCCGCGCAGCATCAGCAGCCCCAGGAGCACGGCGGACTGCTCGGGCACGCCCACGGCGCGCTGGAAGTTGTGCTCCCAGCGCGCCACCCGGCTGCCGCTGGACTCGAACACCAGGCTCAGCAGCTTGAGCGAATCCAGCGCTTCCTGGGCCTGGGCGTCGCTCACATTCATCAGCGGTTCGCGGCTGGTCTTCTGGTTGCAGCCGGCTACCAGCGAGTTCAGCGTCAGCGGATAGCTGTCCGGCACTGTGCGGGCTTTTTCCATCAGCGTGCCCAGCACGCGGGCTTCGATCGGGGTCAGTGGGCGCAGGGACATGGCAGGGATAATCGCAAGGACAGGAAATGAAGAACATCGTCATTCTGATCTCTGGCGCCGGCTCCAACATGGCCGCCATCGTTCGCTGCGCCCAGCGCGAGGATTGGCGCGCCACGCGGGACGCCCAGGTCGCGGCCGTGATCAGCAACCGCGCCGATGCCGGCGGCCTGGTGTTCGCGCGCGAGCAGGGCGTCGCCTGCGAGGTGATCGATCACAAGGGATTTGCCAGCCGCGAGGCCTTCGATGCGGAGCTGGCCGCCGCCATCGACCGGCACCAACCGGCCCTGGTGGTGCTGGCGGGTTTCATGCGCATCCTGACGCCGGGATTCGTGCAGCGCTATCCGGGGCGCCTGCTGAACATCCACCCATCGCTCCTTCCCGCTTTCCCCGGGCTGCACACCCACCAGCGGGCGATCGA
>JAAOZX010000315.1 GCA_012274225.1 Comamonadaceae bacterium
ACGGCTCGGATGTGTTCGGCTCGGACATCTGCACCTGCCGCCCCTACCTCACTCACGCCATCGAGGAATGCATCCGCGGCTCCCAGCGCGGCGGCGTCGGGCTGGTGTCGTACTCGCGCAAGGAAGGCCGGGCGCTGGGCGAAGTGACCAAGTTCCTGGTCTACAACGCCCGCAAGCGCCAGGTCGGCGGCGACACCGCCGACCAGTATTTCGCCCGCACCGAATGCGTGGCCGGCGTGCAGGACATGCGATTCCAGGAACTGATGCCCGACGTGCTGCACTGGCTGGGCGTGCGCAAGATCCATCGGCTGGTGTCGATGAGCAACATGAAATACGACGCGATCGCAGGCTCGGGCATCGAGATCGGCGAGCGCGTGAACATTCCCGACGAACTGATTCCGGCCGACGCCCGGGTCGAGATGGACGCCAAGGTGGCGGCCGGCTATTTCACCACCGGGACGGTGCCGGACCCCGAAGAACTCCGCAAGGCCAAAGGCCGGGAGCTGGGATCATGAGTACGTCCCTGGGTTCGGGGCATGCCGAAGCTGAAAGCGCCGCCGAGGTCCTGCGCACCACCAACGCGGTACGCGAGCGTGCCGGGCAATTGCTGCACCGCGCCCGCAATGGCGATTCACCCTGGTTCACCATCGACGACGGCAAAATCGATGGCGCGGCCGCGGCGATCGTCGGGGCCACGCGCAAGCGTTATCCCAAACTGCACATTCCCCTGCACAGCCGCTGGCGCCATTTCGAGGCCGGCGGCGTCGACCGCAAGAAGGGACTCGAGCGGTTGCTCGCGGACCTGCCCCTGCCGAGCCGCGGCCACGCGATGATCGATCTGGCTTTCGTGAGCGTCCTGCTCGACGCCGGCGCCGGCCCCGACTGGAAATACGTCGAGCCGGCCACCGGCGAGACCTTCACCCGCTCCGAGGGGCTGGCGGTAGCCAGTTTCCATGCCTTCGTCGCCGGCCTGTTTTCCAGCGACAGCAACCGGCCGCTGCAAGCCGATTCGGCGGGCCTGCGCGGGCTCGTCACCGAACATCTGGCAGCCGCCTTCCAGGTCAGCGAGGCGAACCCGTTGGTGGGCCTGCAGGAGCGGGCGATCCTGCTGCGGCGCCTGGGCGAAGCGATGCAGGAGCAGCCCGGGGTGTTCGGGCCCGACGGCCTGCCCTGCGGCCTGTTCGACACCATCGTCTCGCCTTTCGGCCCTGCGGTGGCGCATACGGCCGATATCGCCGCGCACTCGATCCTTTCGCTGATCCTGTACAGCCTGTCGAGCATCTGGCCGGCCGGGAATTCGATCGCCACGGTGCCGCTGGGCGATTGCTGGCGCCATTGCGCGGTGCGCGGCGAGGGCCTGTCGGACGGGTGGATGCCCTTCCACAAAC
Source organism: Comamonadaceae bacterium (assembly GCA_012274225.1). Taxonomy (GTDB): domain Bacteria; phylum Pseudomonadota; class Gammaproteobacteria; order Burkholderiales; family Burkholderiaceae_C; genus Ramlibacter. Next base: position 1,389 of record JAAOZX010000315.1, read on the forward strand.
TCTCGCAGTGGCTGACCTATTCGCTGATCGAGCCGTTCGAATGGTCCGGCGTCCGGGTCCACGGCCTGGAGGACCTCACCGCGCTGCCCGAGTACCGCAACGGCGGACTGATGCTCGACAGTGGCTTGCTGCAATTGCGCGACCCGGCGATGGCCCGGGAGGTGTGGCAACCCGGCGATGAGATCATCGTGGAATGGCGCGCCCTGACGGTGGCCCTGATGGACCTGGTGGCGTTGGCGGTGCGCCAGCAGCTGCATCGCACTGAAGCCCAATTGCCGCTGGCCTGCGTGCTGGAAGGCGGCAGCTGGGCGGCCGGGCGCGAGCTGGCGCTGCGACTGCGCGGCGGCCTGCCGCCGTTGCAGGTGGCCAGCGACGGCACGGTTTTTTGAAGAACGACCCGAAGGGAATGGAAGAATGAGCAACCTCCACCTGATCGACCATCCGCTGGTGCAGCACAAGCTGACGCTGATGCGCAAGAAGGAGGCCAGCACCAACAGCTTCCGGCGCCTGCTCAACGAGCTGGCCATGCTGATGGCCTACGAGGTGACCCGCGACATGGCGATGCAGGAGGTCGAGATCGAGACGCCACTGGAAAAGACGACGGCCAAGGTGATCGACGGCAAGAAACTGGTGTTCGTCTCGATCCTGCGGGCCGGCACCGGCATCCTGGACGGCATGCTCACCGTGGTGCCGGGCGCCCGCGTCGGCCACATCGGCCTGTACCGCGACCCCAAGACCCTGATGGCCGTGGAGTACTACTTCAAGATGCCGCAGGCCATGCACGACCGCGACGTGATCGTGGTGGACCCGATGCTGGCCACCGGCAACTCCGCCATCGCGGCGGTGGAGCGGATCAAGGAGCTGCGGCCCAAATCGATCAAGTTCGTCTGCCTGCTGACCTGCCCGGAAGGCATCGCGGCGATGCAGGCGGCGCACCCGGACGTACCGATCTACACCGCCGCCATCGACCGCCAGCTCAACGAGCACGGCTACATCCTGCCGGGGCTGGGCGACGCGGGTGACCGCATCTTCGGCACCAAGTAAGCCCTCCGCTCGTTGATGCTCCCGATTTCGACGACACGGCGCGCCGCAGCGGCCGCCGCGCTGGCCCTGGCCTGCACACTCGCGTGCGCCGCTCCCTTCACCCCCGCCAACGACAGCGAGGTGGTCGAGCGCCTGCCCAGCGGCGCCAGCGACCCTTCGGTGCGCCGGGTCGACTCGCTGCGCAAGCAATTGACGGCGCGGCCCGACGACGCCGCTCTGCGGCTGGAGATCGCCCGCCGCTATTTCGACCTGGCCATGGCCCAGGGCGACCCGCGCTATGTGGGCTACGCCGCGGCCGCGCTGCAGCCGCTGGCGAAGACCGCTTCGGGCAACGGCCCGTACTGGTTGTTGCACGGCCTCATCCAGCAATACAGCCACGACTTCACCGGCGCGATGGCCAGCCTGGAAAAAGCCGGCGAGCTGGACCCGCAATCGCCCGAACCGATCGCCTGGCGCGCCGCCATTCACATGGTGCAGGCGCGCTATCCGCAGGCCCTGTCCGAATGCACGCGGCTGGTGCCGCTGACCCACCCGTTGCAGGTGCAGGGATGCACCGCCTATGTCGAGGCCAGCACCGGCCACCTGGAAGCCGCCTATCGGGCCTTGAGCCAGGAACTGGCAGCGGCCGGCAAGGTCGATGCGGGACTGGCGCTGTGGGTGCAGACGCGCCTGGCCGAGATGGCGATCCGGCTGCAGCGGCCGGACCAGGCGCAGGACCACTTCGACAGGGCGCTGCAACTGGGCATCACCGACCAGTTCCTGCTCGGGGCCTATGCCGACTTCCTGCTGCTGCGGCACCGGCCGGCCGAAGCGATCAAGTTGCTGGCCGATTGGGAACGCTCCGATGTGCTGTTGTTGCGGCTCGCGCTGGCAGGGAAAGCGGCTGGGGACCCGCGTGCCAAGGGCTGGGCGGACCAATTGCGCGACCGGTTCGCGGCCGCCGCATTGCGCGGCGACCGGCTGCACGAGCAGGAAGCGGCGCGTTTCGAGCTCGATGTCGAGAACCAGCCGGCCAAGGCGCTGGAACTGGCGGCGCGCAACTACTCCGCGCAGAAGGAAGCGCGCGACGCCGAGATCCTGTTGCGTTCGGCGCTCGCGGCCAATCAGCCTAAAGCGGCGCAACCGGCCTTGGACTGGCTGCGCACCACCGGCTATGAAGACCCGGCCATGGCCACACTGGCGGCGCAATTGGTCGCCAAAGGGGCAACGCGATGAGGCGCTGGTGCGTCTGGCTCGCGCTGCTGCTGCTGCCCCTGGCTGCAATGGCCCACAAGCCCAGCGACAGCTATTTGACGATGCGCGGCACCGAGGGCAGCAATGACATCGTGGTTCGCTGGGACATCGCGCTGCGCGACCTCGACTACGTGCTGGAACTGGACCGCGACGGCAACGGCGCGCTGACCTGGGGTGAAGTGCGCCAGCGCGCGGACGACATCACCCGTTACGCCACTCGCCATCTGGAGCTGACGGCCGGCAACCGCGCCTGCGCCTGGGAGACCAGCGGCCCGCTGATGCTCGACAAGCACAGCGACGGTGCCTACGCCGTCCTGTCGCTGACGGCGCATTGCGAAGGCCTGGCCGGCGGCCTGAAGGCGCACTATTCGCTGCTGTTCGACGTCGACCCATCGCACCGCGGCCTGATCCAATGGATCGCGCCGGGCAGCCCGACCTCACAGGCCCTGGTCTTCGGCACCGAGTCGGCGTCGCAATCGCTCGCCCTGGAGCCGCAGAGCGCCTGGCGCACGCTGCGCGAGTACCTGGCGGACGGCATGTGGCACATCTGGATCGGCTACGACCACATCCTGTTCCTGCTCTCGCTGCTGCTGCCGGCCGTGCTGATGCGCAGCGGAGACCACTGGGAACCCGCGCCCAGCCTGCGCCGGTCCTTGCTGGAGGTGCTGAAGGTGGTGACCGCCTTCACCCTGGCGCACTCCATCACGCTGAGCCTGGCCGCGCTGCAGGTGATCAGCCTGCCCTCGCGATGGGTGGAATCGACGATTGCCGCGTCGGTGGTCTTTGCAGCGCTCAACAACCTGAAGGGAACCATCGAGAAACGCCGCTGGGTGATGGCGTTCGTGTTCGGACTGGTCCACGGCTTCGGCTTTGCTTCGGTGCTGGCGGACCTGGGCCTGCCGCAGGACGCGCTGGTGCTGGCGCTGGTGGGCTTCAACCTCGGCGTGGAAGTGGGCCAGATGGCCATCGTCGTCGCGTTCGTGCCGATCGCGTTCGGGCTGCGCACGACCGAGTTCTATCGGCGTGGCGTGATCACCGTCGGCTCGATCCTGGTCGCGATCGTCGCCGGCTGGTGGTTCGTCCAGCGGGCGTTCGATATCCAGAGCCCGTTCTGACGCCTCAGGGGTCGTCGCCTCCGGAGCGCGCGGTGCCAGCAAGTGGAGCAAATGGGGGCCGATCACGATTCGGGACAATGCTATTGCCCGAGTGCGCCGTCCAACGACGAAATCGTGCTCTGACCCCATTTGCGCCCCAGCCGGAGAAAACGCATGCTTGACCTCCTCCTCACCAACGCCACTCTGCCCGACGGCCGCACCGGCATGTCGGTCGCCGTCCAGGCCGGCCGCATCGTCGAAGTCACGCCCGGCCTCGCCGCCCCCGCCCACGAAACCGTCGACGCTGCCGGCTACCTGCTCTCACCGCCTTTTTGCGACCCGCATTTCCACATGGATGCCTGCTTGAGCTACGGCCTGCCGCGCGTCAACCAGAGCGGCACGCTGCTGGAAGGCATCCAGCTCTGGGGCGAGCTGAAACCGACGCTTAAGGCCGAGGACATCATCGAACGCGCCCTCACCTACTGCGACTGGGCGGTGGCCAAGGGCCTGCTGGCCATCCGCAGCCATGTGGACACCAGCGATCCCAGCCTGCTGCCGGTGCAGGCGCTGCTGGAAGTCAAGCGGCGCGTCGCCTCGTACATCGACCTGCAACTGGTGGCCTTCCCGCAGGACGGCGTCCTGCGCCGCGAAGGCGGTGTCGACAGCCTCCAGCGCGCGCTGGACCTGGGCGTCGACGTCGTCGGCGGCATCCCGCATTTCGAGCGCACCATGAGCGAAGGCGCGGCCAGCGTGAAGCTGCTCTGTGAAATCGCAGCAGACACCGGCAAGCCGGTCGACATGCATTGCGACGAGTCCGACGACCCGCTGTCGCGGCACATCGAGACGCTGGCCTTCGAGACACACAGGCTTGGCCTGCAGGGCCGGGTGACGGGCTCGCACTGCACCTCCATGCACAGCATGGACAACTACTACGTGAGCAAGCTGATTCCGCTCATCGCCGAGAGCGGCGTCAGCATCGTGGCCAACCCGCTGGTCAACATCACCCTGCAGGGCCGCCACGACAGCTATCCCAAGCGCCGCGGCATGACCCGCGTGCCGGAGCTGATGGCGGCCGGCGTCACCGTCGCCTTCGGCCACGACGACGTGATGGATCCCTGGTACGGCATGGGCTCGGGCGACATGCTGGAGGTGGCGCACATGGGCCTGCATGTGACGCTGATGACCAGCCAGCAAGGCATCCGCGCCTGTTTCGAAGCCGTGACGACGAACGCGGCGAAGGTGATGCATCTGCAAGGCTACGGCCTGGAGCCGGGCTGCGACGCCAGCTTCGTGCTGCTGCAGGCGCGCGATCCGGTCGAGGCGATCCGGCTGCGGGCCCATCGCCTGAAGGTCTGGCGCAAGGGCCGGTTGCTGGCCCAGACGGCCGAGGTGAAGGTGAAGCTGGCGGTCCAGGGCCGGCCTGATGAGGTGTCTTTCCTGACCCCGGCACGCTGAGCCACCCGCCGCCATAATCGGCGCTTTTCCGCGGCAACGAGGAGATCCACCATGGAAAACCGGGCCGAGCACCCTTTGCGTACGTTGGAAGATGTCTTGCGCTTCGAGGCGGCGGCGCCGCTGGAGCAGCGACTGCCGGGACGCTGCGTCTTCGACGTCTTCGTTGCTTCCGCGCAGCGCTTTCCAGAGGCGACCGCAATCACGATGGTGATGACCGGTGCGCCCGACGAGGAGCCGCGCCGCGTCAACTATCCCGAGCTGCTCGCCCTGGTGCGGCGCGCCGCCAACCTGTTTGCGGAACTCGGCGGCCAGCGGCCCGGCGTGGCCTACATGTTGCCCAGCCTGGTGGAGACCCACGCGACGCTGTGGGGCGCCGAAACCGCCGGCTACGCAGTGCCGATCAATTTCCTGCTGCAGCCCGCGCACATCGCCGAGCTGCTGAAAGCCTCGGGCGCCAGGATCCTGGTCGCGCTGGGCCCGCATCCGCAACTCGATATCTGGCAAAAGGCGCTGCAACTTCGCGAGCAGGTGCCTGGCCTCACGCTGGTGCGGGTGGCACCGCCCGGCACACCCCTGGAAGACGGCGTCATCGACTTTCACACGGCGTTGGCGACGCAGCCCGATGACCGGTTGACTTTCGGTGCGCCCGGCCAAGGCGACGACGTGGTGGCGTATTTCCACACCGGCGGCACCACCGGCGCGCCGAAACTGGTCGCCCACACGCACCACAGCCAATTGGCCGCCACGCTGGGCGGGGCCGCGCTGGCCGGCATGGTGCACGGCGACGTGCTCACCGCCAGCCTGCCGCTGTTCCATGTGGGCGGCACGATCTTCTGCGCGCTCAGCGCCTTCCTCGCCGGCATCGAAATCGTCATCATGTCGCCGGGCGGCATGCGCAATCCGGCCATGGTCAGCCGCTTCTGGCACATCTGCGAGCGCTACGGCGTGACGCTGGCTGGCGCCGTGCCGACCTCGCTGGGCGCAGTGCTGGAGGTGCCGGTGGCCGATGCCGACATCGGCTCGATTCGCGCGGGCTTCTGCGGCGCCGCCTCGCTGCCGCTGGCCGTGGGCGAGCGGTTCCGGCAGGTCACCGGCGTGAACCTGTACGAGGTGTACGGCATGACCGAGGCGTCGGGCCTGATCTGCATCGACCCGACCGCGGGGCCGAGCGGCGTCGGCTCGGTCGGCTTCGCCCTGCCCTACACCCAAGTGCGCGTGAGAAGGCTCAATGCCGACGCCAGCCCGGGGGAAGATTGCGCGGAAGGCGAAGTCGGCGTGCTGACCGTGCATGGCCCGCACGTATCGCCCGGCTACCGCAATCCCGAGCACAACCGGGGCGTCTTCTTCGACGGCGGCCTGAACTCGGGCGACCTCGGTTACCGCGACGCGACCGGCCGCATCCACATCGCCGGCCGGGCCAAGGACCTGATCATCCGCAGCGGCCACAACATCGACCCGCTGATGATCGAGAACGCCATGCAACGGCATCCCGCGGTGGCACTGGCCGCCGCCGTGGGCGTCCCCGACGGGTACGCCGGCGAGGTGCCCGTGTGCTACGTAACGCTGCGCCCCGGCATGGCGGCCACCGAGGCCGAACTGCGCGAGCATGCCGAGCAGACCATCGCCGAGCGCCCGGCCTGGCCGCGCCACATCCACTTCATCGACACCATTCCGTTGACCACCGTGGGCAAGATCTACAAGCCGCAACTGCGCTGCGACGCGGCGCAGCGCCTGGTCAGCCAGCTGGTCTGCAAGCAGATGGGGATGAGCGATGCCGCGATCCAGGTCCGCGAGGGCGGACGGCGCGGCATGACCGTGAGCGTGAAGTTGCCGCCGGCGCAGCAGGCCGCCATTTCCCAGGTGCAACAGGCGCTGAGCGGGTTCCTGTTCGAAGTCGAGGTGACGACCTCCACTGGGTTGTAAGTTGCAAGCTAGTCCGGGACGCTGGGGCAAACTCCTGGAACGATGCCGCATTCCATAAACTGCGCCATGGCGTAGGAGCCGGACCACAACCGAAAGTCGCTCCTGCCCAACGACAGCGGGCACGACGGCCACCATGCTGCATGCCAACGGCCACCCCGGCCGAATCGGAAAATGCAATGGGCGGCGAAGAAGAACGCTCGCCGCCGAGCCGGGCCCGCCCTCGGCCCGGCGGGGTCCCTTAGCGCTGCATCAGCACCAGCCTGGCGTCGTCGCGCAGGTTGCCGCGCGTCGCCACCATCGTGACGTCATAGCGGGTGCCTGGGATCGGAAATTGCGGGACGAAGCTGAAGGCGAAGTTGCCGTTCGCGTCGGCCTGCAGCGTCCTCGACATCAACTCCTGCGAAAGGTTCGCCACCGGCGCCACGGCGACGACCGAGACGGCGACGCTCGCGTTCGGCACGGTCTGCCCCTGCACCAGCGTCGGACCATGGCCGACCTGATCGTTGTTGCCGTGGTTCAGGATGCGCATCGGCAGGTTGGCGGGCGCCGCCGCAGCAACGTCAAAGCTCCAGCTCTTGCGCACGGCATTGCCGGCAAGGTCGCGGGCCGTCACCTCGACGGTCTGCCGTCCGGGCGGCAGCGCGCCGCGGAAGCTGAGTGAATCGCGCTCGATCCTCGCTTCCTGCGTGACGTTGCGGCCGGACACGACGATGCGAACGCTGGCCGGGTCGACACCGCTGCCGCGTCCGTCTTGGAACCGGGCCGTGATCAGGATCGGGGCGCCCGCCGGCACGGTGGCGCCTTCAGCCGGCGCCAGTTGGACCACCTCGGGCGCCCGGTTGTCGCCGTTCGGCGGGCGGTTTTCGGCCCCGGGCCGGACCACCTGCATGTTGAGGCTGGCGGTGACGACACGGTCGCCGGCTCGCAGCGTGGCGACGACCGGCCGGTTCGGATGCAGGTCGTCGGAGTGCCGGATGGTGTAGCTGCCTTCGTAATGGCCGGGCCGCGTCTCGCGCAGCCGCAGGTCGCGTTCGACGCCCGGCAGGTCGACCGACGCATTGGCGCCGGGCATGCCTTCCAACGCGAACTGCAGTTCGGCGCCGGGTTCGATGCGCTCGATCGGCGCCATGCCGAAGCGCTCGATGCGCAGCGGGTCCGCGGCACGGACCGGCGGCGGCGGCGGAGCGACAGCAACCGGCGGCGCAGCCATCGTCGCCCCCAGCTCGAAGTTGGCGAGCACGGTCCGATTGCCGCGCTTGAGCACCGCGCGAACGTCGGTATTGGGGTCGACACGGTCAGCGCGCTTGAGCGTATAGCGGCCGACATAGACGCCCGGCTCGACCTCGCGCAGCGCAATGTTGTCGCGCACGCCGCGAATGCGGACGCTGGCCTGAACGCGCGGCGTGCCGAGCAGACGGAAGCGAAGGCGCGATCCGGCTTCGAGGCCGGCGTCGGCATCCACGGCCAGCGATCGAACCTCGGGTGCGGCAGGCTGGGCCAGGGCGCTGGACGGCAGTGCGGCCAGCGTGACCATGGCTGGCAGCAGCAGCATGGCGGAAGTGACGTAGTTGCGCAGTTGTGTTTTCATCTTGATCCTGACGAAGTGAACGATGCCCGATCAACGCACGGAAATGCCGGACGGAGGACGTCCAACACGTTAAGCAGGTACCCAGGCGTAAGCAACGTCCGAGACGACGCCGTGACGGCGTCTTGTCCCACGGGCCTGCGATGCGAACGTCAGGCGAAGCGTTCCGCTTCTTCGCGCGACGGCATGGACGCCTGCGCACCCGCGCGGGTGACGCAGATGGCCGCGGCGCGGATCGCGTGCGCCAGGGCCTCTTCCATCGAACGGCCTTCCACCAGCAGGGCGGCCAGCGCGCCGATGAAGGTGTCGCCGGCAGCCGTCGTGTCGACCGCCTCGACCTTATGGGCTTTGAAGTGCCGGACGCCAACTGCCGAAACCCAGACCACGCCCTGCTCGCCGAGCGTGACGATCACGTCACGCGGGCCGCGGCGCCGCAGCAGCATAGCGGCGTCCACCGCGTTGTGCAGGTCCACCAACGCCAAGCCGCTGAGCAACTGCGCCTCGGTTTCGTTGAGCACCAGGATGTCGAGCAGCGGCCATAGCGCGTCGGGCAGTGCCTGCGCCGGCGCCGGATTCAGCAGCACGGTGCAGCCGGCCTCCTTCGCGACGGCGGCGGCCTTCAGCACCGAAGTCATCGGCACTTCCAGTTGCAGCAGCAAGAGGCCGGCGTCGGCCAGCCACTCGCGCAGTGCGTCGGCGTCCTCGATGCCGACGCTGGCGTTCGCGCCGGCCACCACCGCGATGCAGTTCTGCGCCGCGTCGTCCACCATGATCATGGCGACGCCGCTGCTGACGCCGGGCGTCGTGGCGACACCGGCGGCATTGACGCCCTGCGCGACGAGCGCCGTGCGCAGCTGCCCGCCGAAGCCATCGTCGCCGACGCGCCCGACCATCACCACCCGCCCGCCCTGCCGAGCGCAGGCCACCGCCTGGTTGGCGCCCTTGCCGCCCGGGTTGGAAAGGAAGCCGTGCGCCGACAGGGTTTCGCCCGGCTGCGGCATGCGTGGAACCCGCACCACCAGGTCCATGTTCAGGCTGCCGAAGACCACGACTTTCTGGCGCACGGTCATGGTCTTACTTGAACGCGGCGTCCATCTCGTGCAACTTGGCCACGCGGCGGCGAACGTCCTCGGTGTCGTCGAACTTCGCCGTCAGGAACGACGCGACCAGGTCGTTGGCCAGCCAGGGGCCGATGATCTGCGCGCCGATGCACATGACGTTGACATCATCGTGCTCCACGCCCTGGTGCGCGGAGTGAATGTCGTGACACACCGCCGCGCGGATGCCGGGCACCTTGTTGGCGGCGATCGATGCGCCCACGCCGGTGCCGCACACCACGATGCCGCGCTGCGCTTCACCCGACAGCACCTTGGCCGTCAGCGCCCGCGCGATGTCCGGAAAGTCGACCGGGTTGGCGTCGTAGCTGCCGACGTCGATCACTTCGTGGCCCAGTGACTTGATATGGGCGACGACGCCCCCCTTGAGTGCCCAGCCCGCGTGGTCCGAGCCGATGACGAGTTTCATGTGCGATTGCCTTCTTGCGGTTGTGTCAGTGGGTCATAGCCGCGGGCAGGTCGGCGCCGTAGAACTTCTTGTAGATGGCGTTGAGCTTGTCGTTCTTCAGGTTGGCGGTGACCCATTCATTCAGCTTCGCCAGCAGCCGCGGCTCGCCCTGCTTGATGCCGACGGCCAGGTCGAAGTTGCGGATGACGAACTTGGGCTCCCAGGGATGCTGGGGAT
>JAAOZX010000316.1 GCA_012274225.1 Comamonadaceae bacterium
GGCGCCATCGGCACCGCGATTGCGCAGCAACACCTGCGCAGCGTGCTGGGATTCTGCAATTCCCCGCAGATGAACTCGCCCGAGGCGTATATCCAGTTCAAGCCGGGCCTGATCACCGCGGATGGCGACGTGACCAACGAGGACACGGCCAAATTCCTGCGGAACTACATGGCCGAGCTGCACGCCTTCATCGTGCGGGTCTCCGCGGTGCAGCCGCGCACGACATAGGAGACGACCGGCACCCCACGCCTACATCGGCGGTACCACGCCGTCCTTCTCGACAGTCACTCTCGCCGCGCTCAGGCTCGACGGCTCTCCGGTCGCCATCATGAAGACCCTTTTCCCCACCACCAGGTCGGCACGTGTGGCGGGCGCAGGCGTCACGACGGGAACGCCAGCCGGCACGGTCACTTGCTTGCTTCCTCCCTTGAACGACAATTTCAAGATCCGGCCATCGACGCCTGTCACCACCGTATCCACGTTCGCGTTGGTCATCATGCTGCCGGGGGCCAGATTCCAGGGGTAATGGCCCTCGCCGGTGCCGCGGCCCGCTTCTGGAAATACAAATACTTCCATGGCAACGAGCTTGCCGTCTGGGGCGGTCTTCGTGGCGGTCCCGATGAACGATCCCGGCTTGATGTCCGCCAGCGCCAGGTTCTTCAAAGCGCCGACAACCAGCTCGGGCTTGACGGCGATCTTGACCGTGTCGCCGGCCGGGCGGTGCACTGTGAGGGAGGTGGCATCGATCGCTACCAGCTCCCCCCGGATCGGCGTTGGAGACTGGGCAAATCCCTGGCCGCAGAGCAAGGCGGCGCAGGTACCCAGCACGAGAGACATTGCTCTGAAGTTCATGGGATTCCCTTTCCAAAGGGACAGTAAACAGGAAAAGCGGTGACCCCACCGCGAGTCATGTCTTCAGGGCACTGGCGCCTTCGGTCCGGACCGCCTCACCCCACCAGCCACCGCGCAAACCCCATCCACGCCGCCGTCTGCGCAATCAGCAGCCGCACCGGCAGCATGGCGATCACGATCGCGCCGCCCCAGCCGAAGGCCGGATGCAGCCGACGGCTGCGCGCGGTGTCGATGGCGATGCACAGCAGCGGGAAGAACAGCGCCAGGCCGAAGAGCAAGGGCGGCCCGCCGCGCTGGATGACCGCCAGCGGAATGCGCGCGATGCCCGGGGTCAACAGGCCCAGGGTGGCCAGCAGCATCAATCGCTTGTGAATGTCGGGGCGGCGCCGCTTCCACACGGCGACAGCCACCAGCCCGGCGAACAGCGGCATGTCGAACAGCGGGATCGCCATGAAGACCAGCGCCGGCACCGCTGGTGCGGGGCTGGCGCCCCGGCGGCCGGCGTCGATCGAGGCGGCGACGCCGACGCCGATGACCAGGATCGCCAGCAGCAGGCCGACGACGCCCATGCGCCGGTGCAGATCGGTTTGCCGGGCGGCGACCAGCAGCACCTGCGCAATGAACAGCACCATCCACGTCGTCATCACCACGCCGTGCGCGAACAGCAGCGGCGAGAGCGGGGGCGCGCCGGAAATGCTTCGGAGATAGAAGGTCCGCGCGAAGCCCGCGAAAATGATTGCGGCGGCGGCGACCGCGGCCCATGCGTAGAAGGCGTGGGTGTTGCGGCGGGCCCGGGGCGTCGGATCCTCGACCCGTCTGCCGCCGCGAGAGATCGAATCCACGCTCATCGGGTGCCTTGTTTTCCTTCAGTGACCGGTGCGAATCCATTTTGCGGGCCGGGCGAGGGCGGTCGCATGCCGTAGATCAATAGAATCACCCGTTTGCCTTCCCCTGCTGCGAGCTGTTTCGCATCGGGCGGACCGTGGTTCTGCATGTCCCTTTACCGCCTCGTCGCCCAGTTCCTGCGCCGCCATTGGTTCGCCTACGCGGTCTCCGGCGCCATGCTGCTCGGCATTGCGCTGTTGAACGTCTGGATTCCGCGCCAGATCGGGCGGGTGGTGGACCAACTGGTGGCCAATCGGCTGGCCGGCTCGTCCCTGGTGCTGGAGCTGGGTTGGCTGGTCGCTGCGGGTGCCGTGGTGTACGGGCTGCGCGTCGCCTGGCGGCTCAAGCTCTACGCCGCCGCCTACCGGTTGGGCGTGGAGTTGCGCGAGCGGCTTTATGCCCGCCTCACGCTGCAGGGCGCCGACTTCTACCTGCACCAGCGCACCGGCAACCTGATGGCGCTGGCCACCAACGACATCGACGCGGTGGAGATGGCGGCGGGCGAGGCGATGCTGGCCGGGTTCGACGGCACGCTGACCCTGGTCCTGGTGGTGGCCGCGATGTCGCTGGGCATCGACGCGCGCCTGGCGGCGGCCGCGCTGCTGCCGTTCCCCTTGATGGCGCTGAGTTTCTGGTGGATCTCACGCCACGTGCACGAGGCTTCGCGGCGCTCGCTGGAACGCTTTGGCGCCCTCAACGACCATGTGCAGGAGACGTTGTCCGGCGTCCGCACGGTGCGCGCCCTGGGCCTGCAGGCCCGCAGCGAGGCGCAGTTCTCGGGCCTGGCCGCCGGCGCCGCGGAGGCCAGCCTGAGCGCGCAACGCTGGGAAGCGACCTACGAGCCCGCGGTCGGCTTCACGCTCAGCGCGGCCACCGCGCTCACGCTGGGCGTGGGCGGCTGGCTGGTCTGGCAGGGCCAGTTGACGGTGGGGCAGCTCACCAGCTTCAGCCTGTACCTGGGCCAGTTGATCTGGCCGATGTTCGCGGCCGGCTGGGTGCTGTCGCTGGTGCAGCGGGGCAAGGCCGCCTGGGGCCGGCTGCAGCCGGTGCTGGACACGCCCCTGAGCGTGGGCGATCACGGCCGCATCGCGCAGGTCACCCCGGGGCCGCTGGCTGCGCAAGGCGTGTGCTTCCGTTACCCAGGGCAGGCACGGCCCGCGCTCGACGGTGTGTCGTTCGAGCTGGCGGCGGGGCGCACGCTCGGCCTGGTGGGGCCTACCGGCGCCGGCAAGTCGACCTTGTTGCGACTATTGCTGCGGCACCACGCACCCGGGGCCGGCAGCCTGCGCTGGGCTGGCGTGGACCTGCAGGACTACACGCTGGCCGCCTTGCGCGCCGGCATCGCGTGGGTCCCGCAGGAGGCATTCCTGTTCTCGGCATCGGTCGCCGAAAACCTGGCGCTGGCGCGTCCCGGCGCCACGCGTGAGCAGATCGCCCGGGCGGCGCAGCTCGCCGCCGTGCACGAAGACATCCTGCGCCTGCCGCAGGGCTACGACACGCCGGTGGGCGAGCGCGGCGTCACCCTGTCGGGCGGGCAGCGGCAGCGCGTCGCGCTGGCCCGGGCGTTGCTTGCCGATGCGCCGATGCTGCTGCTGGACGACACGCTGACGGCGGTGGACACCGACACCGAGGCGCGCATCCTCGAGCACCTGCGGCGCTCGCGCACGGGCCGCACGACCATCATCGTGAGCCACCGCCTCAGCGCAGTAGCCGATGCCGACCAGGTTGTCGTGCTGCGGGACGGCCATGTGGCCGAGCAGGGCGACCATGCGGCGCTGCTGGCCGCCAACGGCTGGTATGCGCGCCAGTGGCGCTACCAGCAACTGGAGGCGAGCCTCGATGCCAGCTGAATCGATTCGCACCGGCCAGTTGCCGGCCGAACCCGCCGACAAGCGCCGGCTCCTGGGCGACTCGGCCCGCTTGTTGATGCGGGCCGCCGCGCCGGATCGCGGCCAGGTGCTGCGCGGCGCGGCGTGGCTGTTGCTCGCGGCCGGGCTGGAGGCGCTCGGGCCGGCGAGCGCCAAGCTGCTGATCGACCACTACCTGTTGCCGCGCAACGCCCAGATCCCGGAGATCGCGGCCCTGCTCGTCGGGGCCCTGGTGGCCGGCATGGCGGCGAGCTGGCTGCGCTTTCGCCAACTGGTGCGGCTGGCCGGGGTGGCGATGCGCTCGGTGCAGCGGGTGCGCGAGCAGGTGTACCGGCACGTGATGCGGCTGCCCATGAGCTTTTTCGACCGGGCCATCACGGGCCAGCTGGTCAGCCGGGTCACCAACGACACCGAGGCGGTGAAGACGCTCTATGTGCAGGTGCTGTTTGTCATGCTCGACAGCGTCATCGTGCTGGCGGGCACGACCGTTGCAATGCTGTGGCTGGACTGGCGCCTGATGCTGATCGTCGCGTTGCTATTGCCGGCGGCCGCGCTGGTGGTGACGCTCTATCAGCGGCTGTCGGCGCCGGCGGTGGCGCGCAACCGCCAGCTGCGCAGCGACCTCAACGCCCAGATGGCCGAGAGCATCGCCGGGATGCCGGTGCTGCAGGCCAGCAATGCGACGACGCGTTTCCGCGAGCGCTTCGCCGGGCTCAACGAGGCGCAGTACCGATCGCGGCAAAGCGAGCTGCGCGCCAACGCCTGGCTGCTGCGCCCGCTGCTGGACTTTCTCAACGTGCTGCTGCTGGCGGTGATGATCGGGGTGTTCGGCCTGCGCAGCCACGGCGGTGCGCTGGGCGCGGTGGAGGTGGGCATCCTCTACGCCTTCATGAGCTACATCGCGCGCGTGGTCGAGCCGCTGACGCAGATCACGATGCAGTTCTCGCAGGTGCAGCAGGCCATGGTGGGCGCGGCGCGGGTGCAGGCGCTGTTGCGGGAAACGGAAACCCCGGTCGCCGTGGACCGCGGCCGGGTGACCGAGGGCGGCATCGCCATCGCGCATCTGGACTTCGCGTACCAGGCCGGACATCCGGTGCTGCACGACCTGAACCTGCAGCTCGCTCCCGGCAGTTTCCATGGCGTCGTCGGCCACACCGGCAGCGGCAAGACCACGCTGCTGTCACTCTTGCTGCGCTTCTATCCGGCGCCGTCCGGAGCGATCCGTATCGACGGCACGCCGGTCGAGGCCATCGCCGAAGAGCAGTTCCGTGCCAGCATCGGCGTGGTGCCGCAGGAGCCCTTTCTGCTGGCGGCCACGGCGCGCGAGAACATCGCGATGGGCCGCCCGCTCACCCAGACCCAGATCGAGGCGGCGGCCCGCGCCGCGCAAGTCCACGACTTCATCGCCGGGCTCGAGCAGGGCTACGACACGCAGTTGGGCGAAGGCGGCGCGCGCCTCTCGGTGGGCCAGAAGCAATTGATCGCGATCGCCCGGGCGCTGGCGGGCGAGCCGCGCATCCTGTTCCTGGACGAGGCCACCTCGCACATCGACTCGGAAACCGAGCAGGTGGTGCAGCGGGCGCTGGCGGCACTGCACGGCCGGGTCACCGTCGTCGCCATCGCGCACCGGCTGTCGACGGTTCGCGCCGCCGACCGCATCGTCGTCCTCAACCACGGCCGCATCGCCGAACTGGGAACACACGCCGAACTGATGGCGATCGAGGGTGGGCTGTACCAGCGGCTCTATCTGTTGCAGCAGCTGGAAGAGAGCGAGGAGCCGGCCGCGGCGGGCAGCGACCTGCTGGTCAAGTAAGCGTGCCTGAACGCGGGCAATCGAAGGACGGTGGACCGCTATCCGTCCACAGCGCCGTTGCATCTCAATCGGCAGCAACCGCCTCGCCGGGCCAGCCTGAATTCGATACTTCGATATACTTAGAAATATGGATGAAACTCACGCCGTTGCCTCACTGGCTGCCTTGGCTCAAAGCATGCGCCTGCGCATCTTCAGGACATTGATAGGTTCGGGGCCCCAAGGGATGACGCCGGGCGCATTGACGGTGACCTTGGACGTGGCCCCCTCAACGCTCTCATTCCATTTGAAAGAACTGCTGCACGCGGGCCTGGTTTCCCAGGAGCGGATTGGCCGCAGCCTCATCTACCGCCCCTCGCTCCCGCACATGACGGCCTTGTTGGACTACCTGACGGCTCATTGCTGCGAAGCGGTTGGAGGTGAATGCGAGATTCCGCCACAAAGAAATAGAACGACCTGCTGATTTCATGAACGTCTGAGCCATGACAGTCCACATTCTCATTCTCTGCACCCACAACTCGGCCCGCAGCGTGCTGGCTGAAGGCATGCTCAACCACCTCGCGGCCAGACTCGGCAAGGACGTCCGGGCTCACAGTGCCGGGAGCGCCCCGGTCGGCCGCATCAATCCCTTCGCCATCGAAGTCCTGCGAAATGCCGGCGTCGACACCAGTTACACCCGCAGCAAGAGCTGGGATGAATTCAGCGCCGAAGGGGCTCCCCCGCTGTCCATCGTGATTACCGTGTGCGACAGCGCGGCTGCGGAAACCTGTCCGGTCTTCTTTGGCGGCAGCGGCGGCCAGCCCGTGAAAGTGCATTGGGGCTATGCCGATCCGTCCAATGCCGAAGGCGGGGACGAAGGAAAACGCCGCGCGTTCGAGCTGACGCGCCAGGCGATCGGCTATCGCATGCTGCAACTGCTGGCTCTGCCGCTGGAATCCTTGGACCGCCTCGCCTTGCAGGCCGCCCTGGCCAATATCGGCCGCAACTGAAGCGCGCCACGATGAGCACAAGCACACTGCACGCCCCCACCGCCGCGCCGGCGCCGTTGAACGTTTTCGAGCGCTACCTCACGCTGTGGGTTTTTCTGTGCATCGTCGCCGGGGTCGTGCTGGGCCAGCTGCTGCCGGGGCCCATCCAGGCCATCGGCCGCATGGAGATCGCACAGGTCAACCTGCCCGTGGGCCTGCTGATCTGGGTGATGATCATCCCGATGCTGCTGAAGGTGGACTTCGGCGCACTGCACCAGGTACGCCAGCACTGGCGCGGCATTGGCGTGACGCTTTTCATCAACTGGGCGGTCAAGCCGTTTTCGATGGCGCTGCTGGGCTGGATCTTCATCCGCCAGGTCTTCGCGCCCTACCTGCCGGCTGAGCAGCTCGACAGCTACATCGCGGGCCTGATCCTGCTGGCTGCCGCGCCGTGCACGGCGATGGTGTTCGTGTGGAGCCGGCTCACCCATGGCGACCCGTTGTTCACTCTGTCACAGGTGGCGCTGAACGACTCCATCATGGTGTTCGCGTTCGCGCCCATCGTCGCGCTGCTGCTCGGGCTGTCTTCCATTACCGTGCCGTGGGACACCTTGCTCATATCGGTGGGCCTGTACATCGTCATTCCCGTGATCCTGGCCCAGGTGTGGCGCAGGGCCTTGCTGCGGCGTGGGCAAACGGCCTTCGATTCCGTGCTTGCGAAGATCGGCCCCTGGTCGATCACGGCACTGCTGGCCACACTGGTCCTGCTGTTCGGCTTCCAGGGCGAGGCGATCCTCAGGCAGCCGCTGGTCATTGTCATGCTCGCGGTGCCGATCCTGATCCAGGTGTTCTTCAACTCGGGTCTGGCGTATTGGCTGAACCGGCGCGTGGGCGAATCGCACAATGTTGCCTGCCCGTCGGCCCTGATAGGCGCCAGCAACTTCTTCGAACTCGCCGTGGCTGCGGCGATCAGCCTGTTCGGCTTCAACTCCGGAGCGGCCCTGGCGACTGTGGTCGGGGTGCTGATCGAAGTGCCCGTGATGCTGATGGTGGTGCGCATCGTCAATTCCAGCAAAGGCTGGTACGAACTCGGTAAGGCGCGATGAACAATGCCACGATGCATCCGCTTGACGGCATGAACAGCGATTCGCAGCCTCCAACCGCCCCGTTCTCCTGCGTGGGCGCCGCCTGGCAGGCTCATGAGGCCGAATTACGCGGCTATCTGCGGCACCGGCTGTCGGACAGCGATGCCGCCGACGATTTGCTGCAGGACGTGTTCGTGAAGGCGATGCGTCAGGGCCAGGGCTTCTGCGCGCTGGACAACCCGCGCGCCTGGCTGTTCCAGGTGGCGCGCAACGCGCTGGTGGACCGGTTGCGGACCACGCACCCCCACGAACCTTTGACCGATGAGCTGGCCGAGACCCTGCCGTTGGACACCTCGTCGCTGACACCGGTCGACGCGTTAGCCGACTGCCTCTCCCGTACGCTCGGCGAGCTTCCGGCCGAGGACGCAGCCGTCCTGCGCGCCTGCGACCTGGAGGGCCAGACCCAGCGCGCCTTTGCGCAGGCTCAAGGGCTGAGCCTGCCGGCCGTCAAGTCGCGCCTATTGCGGGCCCGGCAGCGGCTGCGCGAGCGAATGTCGCAGGCGTGCCAGGTGCGTTTCGAGCCCGATGGCCGCGTCGCCTCTCATGTGCCGCGGCCGCTGCCGCAAGGAGAGTGATCGATTTCCTGGACGGGGTGCATCCTTTTGCGGGTCTGTTCGTCTTCTGAACTGGACAGAGCCGAAATGACCGAACTGACGCGATCGCAACGCCTGGACCCCAAGCTCATACGAGAAGCGGCCGCCCAAGCGGTTGGCAGGTTGAAACTCCTCGCCAACGAGCAGCGCATGCTGCTGCTGTCCCAGCTCACCCACGGTGAGATGTGCGTCAACGACTTGGAAAAGCGCCTGAAGATTTACCAGCCCACGCTTTCCCAGCAGTTGTCGGTTCTGCGCCGCGAGGGGGTGGTCAAGACCCGCCACGAAGGCAAGCACATCTTTTACAGCATCGCCGACTCCAGCGTTCTGAAGTTGCTGGCCTGCGTGTATCGGCTGAGCTGTCCAGAGGATTAATACATGACGATTGCCTGGAGTTCATGTTCAGTCGCGTGTTCATTGGCCGTGCCACGACCAACCGTCCGCTCTCTTCAACGTCCGCATCTCCGGAATCAGCGGCGTGCCGCGCTCGGCGGAACCCTTCGGCCGGACAAGCGCCTCTCCTGGGTAAAGCGATGCTCCCGGACCTGTCCTGCCTCCCAATATCGATCCATCCTCCGACGCACTTCGGCTCACCCACGTCGCCACGCCTGCCACAATGTTTTCTTCATCGACGTTCTCCAAGGCAGATGGGCGCGTCGCCTCTCACGTGGCGCGGCCCCGTGCCGCAAGGACGGGGACCCGTTTCCTGGACAGGTGTGAAGCCTTTTGGGGGTCTGTTCGTCTTCGAAGGTGGAGAGACTTGAAATGACCGAACTGACCCTATCGCAACGGACCCTGCAGCTGCCCCGGCAGCATCCACGGGTCTTCCTGGCGTTCGCGGCGCTGGCCTGGGTGGCGCTGTACCAGGCGCTGATTCCGGCGTCCGAGGCGCTGGTGGCGGCCCTGCCGGTGGACCGCGACACCCACCTCGGCGGGGCGCTGCAGTTCTTCTTCTACGACACGCCCAAGGTGCTGCTGCTGCTCACGGCGGTGGTGTTCGTGATGGGCATGGTGAACTCGTACTTCACACCCGAGCGCACCCGGTCGCTGCTGGCCGGCAAGACCGAAGGCGTTGCCAACGTGATGGCCGCCAGTCTGGGCATCGTCACGCCGTTCTGCTCATGCTCAGCCGTGCCGCTGTTCATCGGCTTCGTACAGGCCGGTGTGCCGCTGGGCTTGACCTTCTCGTTCCTGATCTCGGCGCCGATGGTCAACGAAGTCGCACTGGCGCTGCTGTTCGGCATGTTCGGCTGGAAGATCGCCGTGCTCTACATGGGCCTGGGACTCACGGTCGCGATCGTCGCAGGCTGGGTCATCGGCCGCCTGAAGATGGAGCCCTACCTGGAAGACTGGGTGCGCGACATGCCCAGGATCCAGGCCGCGGCCGGTGAAGCGCGGATGACGCTCGGCGAGCGCATCGACGCCGGGCTGGCCAGCGTGCGCGAGATCGTCGGCAAGGTCTGGCCCTACATCCTGGTGGGCATCGCCATCGGCGGGGCCATCCACGGCTGGGTGCCGCAGGACTTCATGGCTTCGTTCATGGGCAAGGACGCCTGGTGGTCGGTGCCGCTGGCCGTGCTGATCGGTGTTCCGATGTACAGCAACGCCGCGGGCGTGATCCCCATCGTGCAGGCCCTGCTGGCCAAGGGCGCGGCGCTGGGCACCGTGCTGGCATTCATGATGAGCGTGATCGCGCTGTCGCTGCCCGAGATGATCATCCTGCGCAAGGTGCTCAAGATCCGTTTGATCGCCACCTTCGTCGGCGTGGTTGCCACCGGCATCCTGATCGTGGGGTTCGTTTTCAATGCGGTGCTGTGACCGCGCCTGCCCGGCGCGACCCTCCTTCAATTCCATGAGACTTCCATGACCGTCGATAGCGCGCTTCCTGCCCACCGGCGGCCGGACCTCGGCGCCATCGAGTCGCTCAACGCCGAGTGTTTCTGCTTCAGTCTCGACCGCGACGCCCTGGCTGGTGCGCTCGATGCCGAGCTGGGAAGGCCGGGCCTGGCTGAACTGGTTGGCGAACGCTGCCCGTTCCTGTTCGCAGCCCGGCCCGTTTTTGTGGCCGCGGCGCAATTGCAGCGCATTGCGCAGGTGGTGCGGGCAGTCGAATCGGTGGTCGCGCTGCCGGCGTACCGCGAGCAGGTACTGGCGGCCGCGCCGGCCATCGCCCGTGTACCCGGCGTGGGCACGGGCCCACAGGGTGTGTTCTACGGCTACGACTTCCACCTCGACCAGGGCCGCCTGGGGCTGATCGAGATCAACACCAACGCCGGCGGTGCCATGCTCAACGCAGTGCTGGCGCGGGCCCAGCGGGCCTGCTGCACGGCGATGGATGCGATGGTGCCCACGCTGGCCAGTGTGACGGGCTTCGAGCAGCGCATCGTCGACATGTTCCGCCGCGAATGGCGCCTTGCCGGCCGCACCCGGCCGCTGGCGAGCGTCGCGATCGTCGATGCGGCGCCGGAACAGCAATACCTTTACGCGGAGTTCCTGCTGTTCCAGAAACTCTTCGAGCGGCACGGCCTGCGCGCCGTGATTGCCGACCCGGCGGCACTGCAATGGCGCGATGGCGTGCTGTGGCATGGCGATCTGGCCATCGACCTGGTCTACAACCGTCTCACCGATTTCTACCTGGAGCAGCCGGGCAGCGCCGCGCTGCGCGAAGCCTGGCTGCAGCAAGGCGTCGTGCTGACTCCGCACCCCCAGGCCCATGCGCTGTATGCCGACAAGCGCCAGCTGGCGCTGTTCAGCGATGCGGATCGCCTGCAGGCACTGGACGTGCCCGAAGCAACCCGGCAGATTCTGCTGGACAACGTCCCGCACACCGAGGTGGTGAATGCCGACGATGGCGAGCGCCTGTGGGCGGCGCGCCGTGGGTTGTTCTTCAAGCCGGTGGCCGGCTACGGCAGCCGCGCCGCCTACCGCGGCGACAAGCTCACCCGGCGCGTCTGGCAGGAGATCCTGGCCGGGGACTATGTGGCGCAGGCGATCGTACCGCCGGGCGAGCGCCAGGTCGAGGAGGACGCCACCGCCCAGCCGATGAAGTTCGACTTGCGCGCCTACGCCTACGGCGGCGAGGTGCAGTGGGTGGCGGCGCGGTTGTACCAGGGGCAGACCACCAACTTCCGCACGCCCGGTGGGGGCTTCGCGCCCGTCTACAGCACTGTCGACGCCTCGGGCCGCACGCTGAGCCATGTCGATGGCGAGCATGCCTCGTACGTGTTCCTGCTCGACGATGCCGGCGGCGTGCATGCGGTGCCGCACGGGCTGTACGTGGCGCTGGCCCGCCATGAAGCCACAGCGCCGCTGCTGGCCGGCCAGACCCTGCGGCTGGCCGACTGGTATGTGCGGCTGAAGAACGGCGAGCCCGATGTGGTGGTCAACGAGACCTCCGGCATGGCCCGCATCGACGAACAGGGCCGGGTCGAGGCGGTCGCGGCACCCGCCGACGCCGGCTGGCCGACGATGGCAGAGCGCGAGCGAATGCACGCCTTGCTGTTCGAGCCGGCCGCAGCGGCCGTCTGAGTTTCAACCCTTCCGCTTCCAAGGAGCTTCCATGGACATCAAGGTACTCGGCACCGGTTGTGCCAACTGCAAGAACACGATTGCGCTCATCGAACAGGTTGCCAAGGCCAAGGGCGTGAATATCACCCTGGGCAAAGTCGAGGAGTTGCGCGACATCATGGGCTACGGCGTGATGAGCACGCCCGGGGTGGTGATCGACGGCAGGGTGGTGCATGCCGGCGGCGTGCCCAGCCGCGACAAGATCGAACAATGGCTGGCGGCCTGACAGAGGCGAGCGATGGATGAGCGAGTCGGCCTTGCCCAGGCCCGCGAAGTCTGCCCCACCACTGACCGCGATCGGGTGCTGGTGTGTGGCTCCGCGGACTGATGAATCCCAACGTGGCCGACAACGACGAATGACTTGATCTCCCTCATGGCGGCGCAGCGCCTTTGGATATTTGATTAATTCTCTTATGTTGCTGCGTCATCTGCTCCGATGACAGCCGGCGCATTGGCAGGCCATGTCTCTCACTTTCTACCTGATCGCCGCCCCCGTGGTACTCCTGTTTTCCGGGCTGACGGCAATGGCCGGGATCGGTGCCGCATTCCTGTTTGTGCCGTTCTTCTTCTACCTCGGTGTACCGCTGGCCGAGGCCGCCCCCGCCGGACTGCTGCTCAACGCCGTCAGCCTTTCGCTCGCCACTGTCAACTACTGGCGTGGCCACCTGATCGACTGGCGCGTGGCTTTGCCGGTTGGCGCCATCGCCGTGGTATTGGCACCCTTTGGCGCTCGCTTGACGCCACACGTCGACAAGACGACCTTGCTCACGCTCTTCGCCGTGTTCCTGGCATTTGCCGGCGCGATGATGCTGTTTTATCGATCACAGGCAAAAGCCCACGATGCCAGTCCGAAAAAGGTCTGGCTGGTCGGTGCGGGTGTCGGCGGTACCGCCGGCTTCATCGGGGGTCTGCTCGGGGTGGGAGGCGGCAACATCATCGTTCCCGCGCTCAACTGGCTGGGGCTCGATGCCAAGCGCGCGGCGGCCACGAGTGCCGTGGCAGTGGTCTTTTCTTCCCTCTCCGGATTTCTCGCCCACGCCACGTTCGGAAAGATGGACACGACATTTCTGGGAATCATGGCGCTCACGGCTGCGGGGGGATCGCTTGCCGGATCGCAGTTCATGAAAGAAAAACTCTCCAGCAGCCAACTGAAGAAGATCATCGGCGTCGTGCTCTGGCTGGTTGCGGCGAAGATGTTCTTCGACGTTTCGAAGTAGTTCTTTCTTGTCAAGGAGAAGCTGATGACTACGAAATATCTTCCCCCGCCATGGGCCTTTGAATTCCACGGCCATCAATGTCCGTTCATGCCGATCGGTTACCGGATGGGATGCCTTTCACTTGAAAAGCTGGAGCTGGAACGGGAAAAGGATCACGGCTTTTTCGTGATTGCGGAACTGGGCGAGGGTCATCCGCAGACCTGCATGATGGATGGCATCCAGGTCGCCACCGGGGCTACCTTCGGCAAGCTGCTGATCGCCAAGACGTTCTACGGAAAGCTGGCGGCGACCTTCTACCACCCGCAAAAGGGAGCCGTCCGCTTATCGCTCAAGCCGGATGCGGTCGACGAGATGGGCAAGTTCGAATTCATCGCCGTCCGCAAGAAGGGAGTCGAGCCGTCCCGGATTCCCGTTGCGCTCAGCGAAGAAATCATTCGCTGGGTCTATGAACAGACCGACGAGTCGCTGTTTGCGGTGGAGCTCAAACCGGACTACCAGTTCAAGCCGGTCAAAGGCTCTTTCAACAAGACCAAGTGCGCCACCTGCGGCGAATACGTGTTCGATC
Source organism: Comamonadaceae bacterium (assembly GCA_012274225.1). GTDB lineage: Bacteria > Pseudomonadota > Gammaproteobacteria > Burkholderiales > Burkholderiaceae_C > Ramlibacter. The sequence goes on from JAAOZX010000316.1 coordinate 13,471, forward strand.
GTTACCTGCGAATGAAGGAAGGGAAACCTGTCTGCATTCCATGTTCGGGCTATTGAGACAAGACGGGAACGCCGCGCCGGCGTGAGCCGCTTCGGCGCCAACGGACCGCATGACCGAAAAGCTTTCGCTGGAACTGGCGCTCGTCCTTCCGGGAATCCCGGACGAGAGGGATTCCTGCATCCAGCGCCTGACCGACATGCTCCAGACGCAAGGACTGGAGAAGGTGCACGTGGTCCGGCAGGACGGCCAAGCTTGTCTATGCCTGCACTATGACCCATTGCAAGTCAGCGTTCCGCAGGTGCGAAGCATGGCGCAGGCTGCGGGCGCCCGGCTCAGCGGACGCTATCACCATGAGTTGATGCGCATAGAGGGCATGGACTGCTCGACGTGCGCCACGGTGATCGAACATGCCCTGCATCGGTTGGACGGCGTGCTGGAGGCCTCGGTCAGCTACGCGGCTGAAAGAATGCGCCTGGAGTACGACACCGGGAAAGTTTCGCGCAGGGCCATCGTGCTGCGGCTCAGGGCCCTCGGCTACAGCGTGATCGAAGGCCACCACGAAGCCGCCTGGCATCTCGAGTACCGGGAACTGATGGTGAGCGCCACCGCCGGGGCGCTGCTGCTTGCCGGATGGCTGGTTGGCATGCGACACGAGGGCCATCTCGCCTCCGTCGGGCTGCTGGGCGCCTCTCTCCTGGTCGGCGGTTACTACGCGATGCGCGATGCCTGGCAAAGCATCCGGGCGCGCCAACTGGACATCGACGTGTTGATGATCGTGGCGGCGATGGGTGCCGCGGCCTTGGGGCAGTGGACTGAAGGCGCTCTGCTGCTCGTCTTGTTCAGCCTGGGCCACGCCCTGGAACACCTGGCCATGGACCGTGCCCGCCATGCCATCGAGGCCCTGGCTGACCTGGCGCCCAAGACTGCGCTCGTGCTGCGAGATGGCGTCGAGCGGGAGGTGCCCGTCGAGGACCTGCTGCGCGGCGACCGCGTCCTGGTAAAGCCGGGCCAGCGCATTCCCGCC